>JAYEPD010000197.1:0-5717 GCA_034723675.1 Campylobacterota bacterium | reverse complement strand
TCATAAAAAGACCCTTTTATAATAATATGCAACACCAAAAAATCCAATTGCAATAATAGTTGTAATTATATCAAGTCCAACTAATGTAGCCATAAAACCTATAAAAAATGTGGTTGATATGTTTGCTAACATAAACAACATCTCATTGTATGCTAAAACTCTACCTAAATAGTTTGGTTCAACTTGCTCTTGTAACATAGCATAAGTGTATGACCATATAGTAGTTGTTGTAAGTCCTGTAAGAAACATACCCAAAAGTCCTAGATAAAAGTTATTTTGAAGAATTGCCCAAATAACAATTGTTATACCTTGAAGAATAAAAAGATAAAACATCCTTTTTTTTGTTACCCAATTAGTAATAATCAAAGGTCCAACCATCAAAGCCAAAGCTCTTATTCCGTTTGACAATCCAATAGCAAGAGGAACAGCAATGATATATTTGTAGTTATAATCAGCAAGTAATGTTACAAGTGCATCAAATGCAGTTAAACC
This sequence comes from Campylobacterota bacterium, assembly GCA_034723675.1. Lineage (GTDB taxonomy): Bacteria > Campylobacterota > Campylobacteria > Campylobacterales > Arcobacteraceae > JAIOSF01. Next base: position 5,225 of record JAYEPD010000197.1, on the reverse strand, counting down.
AACAGCTGCATGTAAAAACATAAAATGAAAAAGATGTTTATTTTTTCTAAGATAACTAACTCCCTCTTTTATAGAGTGAAATATAGTCTCTTTTATCTTTTTTTGTTCTATCTCAAAAACTATTTTTGTTAAAACTAAAAGAGATATTAAGAAAAAACAAGCATCAATTATAAAAGATATTTTTACACCAAATATAGTAACTATCACACCACCTATTGCCATACCAGCTGTAAAGGTAAACGACCATATGATTGAGTGTATCTCATTTGCTTTTACTAAAGCTTCACCACTTAAAAGTTTAGGAAGTAGGGTCATCTCTGTAGTAAAAAACATAGAAGCACTTCCCATTCTAATAAATAGAAGTATTAAAAGCAACCAAACATCATCTATAGAATTGATAAATAAAAAAGAAAGTGTCATAGATAACTCAATGATTAATAGTGTTATCATAAGTGGTTTTACAGGAACTCTATCAACCATTGTACCACTAAAAGGTGAGAGTACAACTCCTGGAATTAGATGCATAGCTGTTACAGTTGCTATAATCAATGCACTAGCACCAAAATCTACAAGCATAGAGTATATTGCTACATTTGAGAACCATGCTCCAAAATACGCCATAAACTGTATGATAGAAAGTTGTCTTACAACTTTATGGGTTGCTAAAAGTTCTCTATATGTCAAGGTTTATTTTACTTAAACTCTATTTTTACAAGTTTTGAAAATTTTTCAGGTGTTGGTATAATTATCTCACACTTATAAGATGATATATGTTTTGTATCAGCAACAGTATAAAGCTTTGATATAGTTAAGTCTGTTTTTGCCCCATCAATATATATAGTTTTATTTTTTATATCATCTGCTTGGCTTATAGGTATAAAGATTTCAAGTTTACCTTTTGATAAATCCATAGTACTATATAAAAGTGTACCTGGATTTACATAGTCTGCAACTTCAACAGCAATATTATAAATATATCTATTTTTTTCTATTAAAGTTTTATTTGAAATAGTATCTTCTAAAGTTGCTATTTTTGTTTCAAGGTCACTAATAGATGAGATTATATTTAAGATTTTTATTTTTTGATTATCTTTATCAAATTTTGACTTTGATGATACTTTTTTATAACTTTCGAGTGTACTTTGTTCTAATTTTAATATCTCTTTTAAATTAGATAATTTTATCTCAGATTGTTTTAGATCAATTTTATTTATTTTTGAATCAATTTTTACAATAGTATCAGACTTTACTGTTTTTGATTCTTTATCGTTATTTACAAAAGTTATTTTTCCTGCTACTGATGACTTTACATTGTAAGTATTTATCGGTTCTATTTTCGCATAATATTCACTACTAAATAGTATAGAACTTACTAATGCCAACCCTGTTATTATTTTTTTCATTTTTATCCCTCTTTTATTTATCTAATTTATTGTTGACTAATAATGGTGTAAATATATCATCATTTATCTTTATATCTAGTTTAATTTTAAATAACTCTTTTTCCATAAAGTTTCCTATAAACTCTTCATCTTCATAAAATACAGATATATCTTGAGCTACTAGATAAGTGCCATCATATTTAAAGTTAACTATTGTATTTGATTTTAAATAGTTTTGCAGTAAATTTTCTACTTTATAAGGATAGATATATATTTTTACTCTTCTATTTTTAAACTTATCAAGACGATAAATATCAGATGCAGTTAAATTTACAATAACAGTATCTGAACCTTGATAATGTACCATATCTTTAATCATTGGTTGACCAAATATTATTTTAAAACCTTTATTTATAGAGTTGTTTATAATAGGATATATATTCTCTTTTTTAGTATAAAACTTTTTAAGTTTTTTGAGCTTTGCATTATAAAATCCTATTTTTCCTAGATATCTCTCATCGATATTCTTTTGTTCAGCAGCTCTGCTCTCTCTTATAGCTTTTAATCTTTGCACATAGTTAAAATATCTTTCATATTTGACAGGATCCATATTGGCACCATCATCTTTTAAGATCTCTTTTATAGGTTTTGGTGGTAGTTTTGTTTTTAACTCTTCATTTATAAAGTAGTTTATAACAACTTCTAGTTTCTCATTGGTACTTAAAGTAGTATAGGGATTAACAGCTGCAAAGATATAAATAGGTAATAATAAAACTAATATTTTTATCATTTTTCAAGCCTCTTTACACATCTTACTTGATACTTTTCATCTGTTTTACTTTTTAAAGTTTTTGCTGTTTTAAAATCAACTAACCAAAGAATATTAGTATCTTTTACATCTTGTGTTTTAGACCAATAAATTACTGGTTTTACATACTTAAATTTCTTATTTATAGTCTTGTTTTTATTATCTATATCTATTATTGAGTGAAGCTCTTTTATTGTTGGAAGTTCCCAATGTGTATAGTTATTTAAAATAAGGTTTTCACAAAATACATTTGCCATTGTAAAATCTTCAGTATATTGAGTTACTTCAATATTATCTTGCCAAATTAAGTTTGTTTTTATGTTTGTTACTATTGCATAAGATTTTTCAAAAACATCACTGTAAGATGCTAAATTAAAAAACAAAAAGAACAATATAATTAGTTTCATTAGTAGTTGCCTTTTTCATTTGATATATCTCTTATACATCTTATATTTTGTTTTTTCATTTTAGATATTGTATCTGTATATCCATTTTTAAAATCTATATACCAATATCTATTTTTATCATTTATATCTTGTGATGAAGTTCTATAATTTGTTGAGGATATGTTTTTTATACCATTTTTAATTGATGGGTCACTTTTACTATAATCTAAAAGTTGTGATAGTTCATAATATGTAGGTACCCTCCAATCATATCTACTAGCTAGTCTTAGTTTTCTACAGTACACTTTTGCTTCAAGATGATTGAGTTTTAAGGTTTTAGTCTCTACTGTATCTTGCCACATTAGGTTATTTGAAGTGTAAGTTATATCACTGTTATTTAGTATCTTTTTTTGTTTTTCATATTCTAAGTCAGTGTTATATTTACTAACTTTTTCAGGATATGTTTTATCAACATAGTTTTTTATAAGTTGCTCTATATCATCTTTGGTAGTATCAATTTTTACATCGCTACCCCAGTAAAATATTTGGGCATTTAAAGTACAAATAGCTAAAATAAATAATAAACTTAAGTGTCTAATTTTTTATCCTTTATTATCTTTAAAACTTCTTTTTTTATTTTTTTAAAATCTATATCATTATTAATCTCTAAAGAGTATATTATTTTATCCAATTGTTTATCAAACTTGATATAAACAGATAAAATCTTCAGCAATTCATTTGTTGTTTTTGTTTGTTTTATCTGTTTTAACAAAGGTGTCTCTTTTGTTTGATTAATTTTTTTATTTTTAAACAATATATATAGTAAAATTATAACAATTCCAACTACTAAACCTATAAAGAAAAATACTATTTTTTGATTGTCAGTTGTTTCTATAACTTTTATCTTTGTTTTTTCTGCTGTTGTTTCTATAACTTTTTTTGTCTCTAAATGATTTGTATCTTTAACTTGAAGTTTATTTTTCTCTTTTTTTACACCATTTACTTTTATCTTATACTCTTTTGTTTTTATAGTTTCAACTTTTTTTGTATCGTTATTAAAATAATTTAGTTTGATACTGGGTATTGTAAAATCATTTTGAGATACTATAGAGTATGTTTTAGAAAAAGTTCCACCATATTTTCCATTTGTTATTTTATACTCTTTTTTTGATCGGTTTTCATATATTGTAACATCTGGTATGTCAAGTTTGTACTCTTTTATATCATCAATATTTCCAAAACCTTTTATCTCTAGCTTGTAAGATACTCCATCTCCTTGATTTACACTATTTTTATCTATTGTTGCAGATATTTTAAAGTCACCTATTAAATCTACACCTTTAGGTAATTCTTTTACATTTAGATTTATCTCATTTGAATATACAGGTATAGTTTTTGTATTTTGTTGAGCAAAAAAACTATATGGGTTTTGAGCTCTATTATCTAAAACAACAACATCTATCCTTAAAGGTTCTATTTTTAATTCACCTGATTTTTGAGGAAATAGTACATAGTTTATATCTTGTTCGACATAGTCTCCTACTTGTTTTTGTTTTTGATTTGTTTGTAGCTCTTTTACCCAAAAGTTTTCAAATATAGGTTTTTCAAAGTTTAAATCTACTATTTGTAAATCTTTTCTATATTTAAATTTTAATTTAAATCTCAACTCTTGAGCTAAATAAACATCTGTTTTATCTATACTTATTGTAAGATCATAATAAGGTGAATTTGTTTTATTAACTTTAAGTTTTTTTATATTTTGTTGTTTTGTTTTATATATCTTACCATCTATTTTTACTTCAATGGGTGGTATAACTACATCTTTTGTTGGTTTAAAAGCATATTTTTTACTTTTACTTTGTGTTCTTATCCCATTGATAATACTTGTTTGTGTTGATGTACCTGCATTTTGTACTACAAAACCATCTATATCTTTTATATTTGGTAACTCTACATTAGAGCCTTCTGCTTTTATTTGAAATACTACATCATCACCACTATAAAAACTACTTGGTGCTGTTAATTTTACATTTGCTACTAATAAATATGGTATAAAAAGTGCAACTAATATAGTTGTTATTTTACCAAGGTTGATACTCATTGTTGTTTTCCCCTTTTTGACTTTCCATCTTTCTTAATAATATAGGTGCTTTTTGTTTATTTAACATATCCATATATTTTTTCTCTTGCATTTGTGATAACTCATCTTTTTTTATTTTTTGTTCAGAAGTTGATTGTTTTTTTTCAGCTTCTTTTTTATCATTTTGTTTTTTGTCTTTATCTTTTTCTTCTTGATTCCCTTTATTCTTTTGTTCATCTTTCTTTTTGTCAGATTCTTTATCTTTATCTTTTTTCTTATCATTATTATTTTGTTGTTCTTTGTTGTCTTTATCTTTTTGATTTTGCTCTTTTTGTTTCTCTAACTCTTTTTTGACCATTTCAAGATTTTCTTTTGTTTGTTGATCATCTTTATATTTTAAAGACTCTTCGTAACTCTCTTTTGCTTTTTGAAGATTGTTTTGTTTTACAAAATTATTACCTAGATTGTGAAATTTTTTTGCATTTAACTCTTTATCTTGTGTATCTATTTTATTGTATAACTTTTCTGCTTCTTTATATTTGCCATCTTTATATAAGCTATTTGCTTTA
>JAYEPD010000196.1:0-5731 GCA_034723675.1 Campylobacterota bacterium | reverse complement strand
AGGCTGAAATTTTGGAATTTGGTTTTATTGGTTTATTATTAATGGAATATATTTTAATTCAAAATATATCAATAATAAAAATAAAACTGTAGTAACTAACACTATTGCAGTTACATCATAAGGTTTACAGTCATATAGGGCTGCAATGTTTACATTGTTGACTGCGAGTGGTACTAGAAGTGATATGATAAGTATGATACCTATCTCATTTGGTATGCCTGAAAATAAAACAACAACTATTCCAACTGTTGGAAGTAAAATCAGCTTTGAAAAACTAACTCCTAAACTCAACTTATAATTTTCTAGTTTTATGTTTGTTTTTGCTAAATATACACCAAATATAATAAGCTGTAATACTATAGTAGCATATGCTCCCATTTGTAAAACTAAATCAAACTGCTTATGTATAGGAAACTGCATATAGTTAAAAATTAAAGCAAATAAAGCAAACCAAATTATTGGTATCTTTAACATTTGGATAAGTGAAGCTTTGAAACTATAAGAACTTTTCGCATAAAAATATATCCCTACTGTATAAATAAAAAATATATTTGCTATATTTATAATACTTGTGTATGGTACACTAGACTCTCCAAAAATAGCAATACCAAGTGGAATACCAAGATTTCCAGTATTTCCTATAAGTGAGGCTGCTATAAATATCGATCTATCTTTATCATCTTTGTATATATAATTACTAACAAGTACAAGTATCACCAATACAATTGTGACAATTACAAAATATAAAAATGGTGTAAAAATAAGGTTGAAATCTATAGTAGACCTCGTAAGTCCCCAAAAAGTAAGTATAGGCTGTAAAAAGTATATAGAGATATAGATAAGTGTTTTTTCATCTATCTCATCTTTAAATACTTTTTTTGCTATGTACCCCATCAATATAAAAATATATATAGAGGTAACAGCTAGTAATGTTGACAAGTTACATTAACTCTTTTAAAGTATCTACTACCTCTTCTACTTTTACATCTGTTTTTTCACCTGTTTTTCTGTTTATAAGTTCAACCATACCATCAGCTAATTTTTTACCAACAACAACAGCATAAAGGAAACCAATAAGTTTAAAATCACCCATTTTAAAACCATATGTATGTTTTTTCTCTTTTCTATCATCTAAAATAGCACTTATGCTATTTGATTTAAGTTCATTGTAAATATTCTCACCAACTTCTAACTCTTCTGTTTTTTTAGCATTTGACACTATTACATCAACCATATATGGTGTAGTTGATGGTGTCCATATACAACCATCTACATCATGATTTTGTTCTATAACTGAAGCTATAAGCCTACTAACCCCTATCCCAAATGTAGCCATCTCAAATGCTTTTGGTTTTCCGTTTTCATCATTGAACTTTGCATCAAGTGCTGATGAATATTTATCACCTAGTTGAAAGATATGCCCTACTTCAATACCCTTTTTAAATGATAAGTTTCCACCACAAGAACATTTTTGAGTCACCTCTTTTGTTTGTAACTCCTCATAACTTAGTTCATTTAATCTATTAACTTCTTTTTCATCTTCATATATAGTTTCTATATTTGCACCATACTCACAAGCATCACATACTAAAATAGTATCTTCTCCACTATTTGCCAATACATGAAACTCTTTACTACCACTTCCACCAATAGCACCTGAGTCTGCATCAACTACTCTAAAATCAAGTCCAAGTCTTGTAAATATTTTCTTGTAAGTAGTTTCCATAAGTTCAAACTCTCTTACCATATCCTCAACTGAAGCATGAAAAGAGTATCCATCTTTCATTAAAAACTCTCTACCTCTTAAAAGTCCATATCTAGGTCGTGCTTCATCTCTAAATTTTGTATTTATTTGATATAGATTCACAGGTAAGTCTCTATAACTTTTAACTCTATTTTTAACTAACTCCACCATCGCTTCTTCGTTTGTAGGACTTAATACGAAATCATTTTGATGTCTATCTTTGATTCTAAGCATCTCCTTACCCATATCATCAGCTCGTCCACTTTTATCCCATACTGCCATTGGTGTCACAAAGCTTAATTGTACTTCTGTACATCCTGAAACATCAAGCTCCTCTTTTACTATAGCTCTTATTTTATCTAACACAATTTTACCAAGTGGAAGATAGTTATACAGTCCACTACCTTGTTGATTAATAAAACCAGCTCGTATTAAAAACTGATGTGATGGTAAAACAGCATCTGCTGGAGTCTCTTTTGTTGTTGGTATAAAAGTTTTTGAAAATCTCATATCTGTATTGCCTTAAATCTAATTTTGTTTTATTTCGTATTTTAATATAAAATATCTTTATTACTTATGATTTATACTAATTTGATATAATATCAAAAATAAAATTAGGAATTTGAAAATTGAAAAAAAATATTAATGAGGTAAAAACACTTCTAGAAGCATTACCCTATATAAAAAAGTATGCAAATAAAATTTTTGTTATAAAATATGGTGGTTCTGCACAAATAAATCCAGAGTTAAAAGATAAATTTGCACAAGATATTTTACTAATGTATTTAGTTGGTATAAAACCAGTTATAGTTCATGGTGGTGGAAATAAAATAAACTCTATTTTAGACCAAATGGATATAAAAAGTGAATTTAAAGATGGACTAAGAGTTACAGATGAAAAAGTGATGGAAGTTGTTGAGATGGTTCTTTCTGGAAATATAAACAAAGAGATAAGTACACTTCTAAATGAACATGGAGCAAAAGCTTTAGGGATAACAGGAAAAGATGCAGGTATGTTAAAAGCAGTTGCAAAAGATGATGGAAAGTATGGCTTAGTTGGAGAGATAACAGATGTAGATAATAGTGTTATACATAATCTTATTGCAGAAAAATTTATTCCTGTAATTGCACCAATTGCTTCAGGCGAAGAGATAGGACATCCTGGGTACAATATAAATGCAGACTTAGCAGCTAGTAAAATTGCGGCTAGTTTAAATGCAGAAAAAATTATTTTTATGACTGATACTCCAGGTGTTTTAGATAAACAAAAAAATCTTTTTGATACTTTAACTGAAAAGCAAATTAAAGATTTAAAAAAAGATGAAACTATTGCTGGTGGTATGATACCTAAAGTTGATGCTTGTATTGAAGCAATCGATGGTGGAGTTAAAAAAGCTCACATTATAGACGGTAGAGTAGAACATGCTTTATTACTTGAAATATTTACAAGTGAAGGTATTGGAACAGTTATAAAAAATATAGTTTAGTATATCTCTTTTATCTCAAATAGGTTTTGTGTAGTTCCTAAAACTACATCCCCATCTTTAGAGTTACTTACATCTTTTAGTTTTTTAGTAGGCTGATGTAAAAACTCTGCCATTATTGTTTGACAAAGTTTTTTTATATTTTCTTTATCATTCTCTTTTATAAAATGTTTATCTATAGCTTTTTGTATTTTTCTCTCTATTATATCTTCACTTTTTAAATATATCTGTTTTATAATAGGTTCTACACTTAATGTTTTTAACCAATTATAAAACTCTTTTGTCATTGAACCTACTATATGATAAGCTTCTTTAGCCTGAGATGACCTTAATTCCATATTTTCATCAACTATACACTGTAAATCATCTACACTATATATATTTATATCCTCAATTTCCATATCCTCAATATCTCTAGGGAGTGCTATATCAAACCAATTTCTAGTATAATCAAAATCTCTAATCATATCTTTTTTAATTATAGGATAAGGTGAAGAGGTTGCAGTTATCATTAGTCTCATAGAGTTTAATAATATCTCTAACTCTTCATATGGCTTCACTTCTATTTGATTGTGACTATATTCTTCTCCATTTCCATCACTTATAATAGAATGTGCTAATACTCTTGCTTTTTTTATATTTCTACTACAAATTACAACATTAAATCCATATTTAAGAAGATGTCTACAAGCCAATTCACTCATCTCTCCAGCACCAATTACTAGAGCTTTTACACCTTTTGTATCATTGTATAGTTGTTTGGCTTTTGATACAGCTGTTGAAGCTACTGATACTGATCCTGTACCCAATTGTGTTGCATTACGCACTTTTGCTGCACACTTAAAAGCATAATGTATTACTCTGGAAAGTTTTTGATCTGAGTATTTTTTATCTATTGAAAATTTAAATGCATCTTTTAACTGTCCAGCTATTTGAGTCTCCCCTACAACTAAACTATCTAAAGATGATGCAACTGTAAATATATGATGTATAGCACTCTCATTTTCATAAATATCTGCTAATTTAATAAGCACATCATATTCTATTTCTGAATGTAATGAAAATTGTTCAAGAGCAGTTTTTATCAACTCTTTACTATTATTTGTACTTAAAATTAATTCTATTCTATTACAAGTTGATAATAGTATAGCTTCGTTTACTAAATTTTCTTCTAATATTTTTTTTAAAAAAATACCTTTTTCAAGTTCATTATTAAAAGCTAATTTCTCTCTTGTTGATATATTGGTATTTTTGTGTGTAAAACTTATAACTAAATATTCCATTTTATTTCTAAAATTCCCTATTTATCATCTGGTTCATAATATTTTTAAGATCTTCATTCTTCTCAAACTTTATAGCCTCTATTGCTTCTAGTCCCAGTTTTTGAGCTTGTGCAATAGAATTAACTAAAACATTATGCTTAATCATCTCATCTTTTATCCATTGTTGCTCATCGTTAGATAATTCTTTTTTAAACATAGATTCTAATTTAGTTTTATCTTCTAATCTTTCATGTAAAAGTAAATAAGGGATAGTAACTTTACCCTCAACAAAATCCAACATTGCAGGTTTTCCAAGTGTTGCACTATCTTGTGTAATATCCAAAACATCATCAATCATCTGAAAAGCAAGTCCTAGATTTTTACCATATAAAGCAAAAGCTTCTTTGTCTTTGTTTGCTAATATTGCTGCACTTTTTGCACTAGCTTCAATTAGCGATGCAGTTTTATTGTAAATCATATTGAAATATTTATCATATGAAGTATTAAACTCATTTGCCATCTCTACATCGTGTAGTTCACCAATACTTAGTTTTGTAACAGAAGAAGCTATTTCATAAGCTACTTCTTTATCCATTAAAGTTAGTTGGGTAAATGCTTTTGAATATAAAATATCCCCAAACATAATAGAAGTTTTATTATCAAACAAGGCATTAATAGAGGGTTTTCCTCTTCTAGTATCTGCTTCATCTATCACATCATCATGAAGTAATGAAGCAGATTGAATCATCTCTACAATCGCACACAATTTAATACTCTCTTCTGTTACTCCAGCAATTTTTAAAATCAATTTTGACCTTAACATTTTACCTTCAGATAGCAAGTCAAGAAGTTCTAAACTTTTCTTATCACCTATCTCTTCAACAAATACTTTAATCTGCTGTTTTACTTCTAATAACTCTTCCATATTTATTATTAGCTATCTAATCTACAAACAATCTCACCAGTAAGTTCAACATATGTACTTTTTTTATTGTATTCAACCTCTTCTCCATTTTTAAATGTATAATCGGAAATTAACTTATTTAGTCCATCTTCCCCATGCTCTTTTGTCAATAGTGTTTCCATCACAGTAAATCTCTCAAAAAACTTATCTAATTGATCTTTTACTACATCAGCACTAGCTGTATTTGCTATATCCCAAAATTTTGATTTTGGACTTCCTCCAAAAATATTACTTTCATCTTCAAAAAGTGCGTCATATTTCGCCATTTATTATTCCT
>JAYEPD010000195.1:0-5795 GCA_034723675.1 Campylobacterota bacterium | reverse complement strand
ATCTATTCCACTGTTACACTTTTAGCCAAATTTCTTGGCATATCTACATCATTTCCTAGTCGTACTGTTATCTCCATAGAAAAAATTTGTAACACAACTAACATCTCAAAAAACTCAAGCATATAATGATCAGTTTTTTTTGTCTTTATAAAGTCATCAGCTAACTCAAAGTCAAGTGGAGATATTGCACATATTGTACTATCTCTTGCACTTAACTCTTCTACATTTGATTTTATTTTATCATAGTGTAGGTGTTGAGGCATAAGTGCTATTGTAAAAAGTTCAGGATCAGCTAAAGCAATTGGACCGTGTTTCATCTCACCTGCTGGATAACCCTCTGCATGAAGATAACTTATCTCTTTTAATTTCAATGCACCCTCTAAAGCAAGTGAGAAAAACACATCTCTTCCAATAAAAAAGAACCCATGACCATGTAGGTATCTTTTACTTAATCTTTTAGCTTTTTCGTGTAAACTATCTTCAACCTTTAGACTAATTGGAACTTCTCTTAATACTTTTATTTCAGATATTAATCTCTCTTTTGAGATACTGTTTGTTTGTTTTGCAAAATAAAGTGCCATCATCCATAAAACAACTGTTTGAGTAGAAAATGCTTTTGTAGAAGCTACACCTTTTTCAATTCCTGCTCGTGTTAGTATTGTTATATCTGCCACTCTTGTCATAGAACTATTATCAACATTACAAACAACAATTGTTTTAAGACCAGCTTTTTTTGCCATCTTTAATGCTTCTAAAGTATCAGCAGTCTCACCACTTTGAGAGATTACAACAAAAAGTGTATCTTTACTTAAAAGTGGTTCTTTATATCTAAACTCACTGGCTATCTCAATACTACATCTTATTTTTGTTAATCTTTCAAATAGATATGTTGAGGTAAGTCCTGCATGATAAGATGTACCACAAGCACATATTTTTATCTCATTTATACCATCAATAATATTTTTATTTATCTCATCAAATAAAATCTCTTCATCACCAATACGACCTAACATACTATCAATTACTACATCTTTTTGTTCGTATATCTCTTTTTCCATAAAAAATCTATATCCATCTTTTTGTGCAAACTGTTTAGAATCAGGAAGTGTAGTCCATGATACCTTTGTTGAAAATTCCAATTTATCAATTGATGCAACTCCACTAACACCATCTTCAAGATAAACAACATCAGAAGCTAATCCTATCAAAGGTGCGTCTGAAGAAGCAAAAAATATCTCTGCGTTATTTTTAGAGTGACTTTTACCATGAGCTATTGCCATAGGACTTCCGTGTTTCATAAAAAATATTTTATTTGGCTCTGATTTAGTTATAAGAAGTATAGAATAAGCACCTTCTAGTCTAGCAATAGTTTTATCAAAAGATTTTTTAGCATCATTATTTTTATTAAAATAATATTCAAAAAGATGAACTATAACCTCTGTATCTGTTTGAGATACAAAATTATGCCCCTCTTCTATTAGCTCATCTTTTAACTCTTTATAGTTTTCTATGATACCATTATGTACAACATATGAGTATTCACCTAGATGAGGATGGGCATTAAGTTCCGTTGGTTTACCATGTGTAGCCCATCTTGTATGCCCAATACCAATTGAAAATTCGTCTACTTCTGCATCTAAAAAAGTATTTTGATCCATTTTTTCTTCTAAATTTTTTATTTTACCAAGTGATTTATATACTTCAATTTTTTCATCTTTTAGTATAGCTATTCCTGCACTATCATAACCTCTATACTCTAACTCTTTTAAACCATCAACTAATATTTCACTTGTATTTTTATTTCCAATATAACCAACTATTCCACACATATTTTGTAACCTTTTGTAATATCTTGAAGGAACCTCTAAAAATTAATATTATTCATAGAAGAGGAAAATAAACTTGAGATTTTGACTAACAATTTTTTAAAGCTACCCGTAGGTAACTTTAAAAAATTTTAGGTGAAATATCTGTTTAGTTTCCCTTCCCTATGGGCTTTGTATACTTTTAGATATATTGTGTTATATCGTTTCGTATTACCTACGGGTAGGACTTCAACTCATAGCCTTATATATCAAAAAGTATACTAAAGCTATGAATGTATTAATTTTTAGAGGTTACCTTTTATATTATAGCCAAACAAATATTAATAATTTTAAACACAATTTAGTTATTATTTCTAATCTTAATAAAAAGGGAAGATATGAAAAATATTTTTAAACTGTTTACAGCTTTTGCAATGTTACTTATTTTAGTAACACCATCAATGGCTCAAAAGAAAGTAAAATGGAAGCTAGCTATGACATGGCCAAGTACACTAACACCACTTGCATCACCACCACATAAAATTGCACAAATGGTAAAAGAGATGAGTGGAGGAAAATTTACAATCCAAATCCATGGTAAAGAGAAGCATAAAGCAGCTCTTGGTATCTTAGATATGGTTAAAAACAAACAATATGAGATGGGTCATAGTGGTTCTTATTATTGGAAAGGTAAAGATATAAACACTATATGGTTTACAACTGTCCCTTTTGGTATGACTATGAAAGAGCAATACGCATGGTTCTATTATGGCGATGGTATGAAGTATATGAATAAAGTATATGATAGATTTAAAGTACTTAATTTTCCAGGTGGAAATACTGGTGTTCAAATGGGTGGTTGGTTTAGAAAACAGATCAATAGCGTTGAAGACTTAAAAGGTATCAAGATGAGAATACCAGGACTTGCAGGTGAAGTTATGGCTAAACTTGGTGTAAATGTTACAAATATTCCAGCTGGAGAGTTATATACATCTTTAGATAGAGGTACAATTGATGCTTTAGAGTGGGTTGGACCTGGTATGGATATAAAAATGGGATTTCATAAAGTAGCACCATATTATTATACAGGTTGGCATGAACCAGCTTCTGAGATGCAATTTTTAGTAAATAAAAGAGCATTCAATAAGCTTAGTCCTGCTAATCAAGCTATTTTAGTTACAGCTATGAAAGCAGCTTCAGCTGATATGTACTATGAAAACTTTGCAGCTTCATCAAAAGCATGGGCAAAAATGAAAACAGAATATCCAAATATTAAAGTTAAATCATTTCCTGCACCTGTAGTAAAAGCTATGAAAAAAGCAACTGATGAAGTGTTTGAAAACTATGCATCTAAAAATAAACTATTTAAAGAGATTTATGAAAATCAACAAGCATTTATGAAAGATGCAAGAGAGTGGTCAAAAATGGGTGAATATGGTTATATAAAAACAACAGAATCGGTAAAATAGTTTTTGTTAGATAGATTTTTTGATAAACTCAATCAATACTTAGGAAATATCACAGCAGTTTTGATGCTGCTTGTGATGCTTAATGTATTTATAGATGTAGTATTAAGATACTTTTTCAACAATGGTAGTATTGCTTTACAAGAGTTAGAGTGGCATTTGTTTTCTGTTATGTTTTTGTTTGGAATATCTTATGCTTTACAAGATGAAGCACATGTGAGAGTTGATTTTATTTATGATACCTTGCCTAAAAAAAGGAAAGCTATGATAAATATAATTGGTACAATATTTATGCTTATTCCATTTGCTGCTTTTATTGCATATGGTAGTTATGAGTTTGTATATGATGCATATGATATGGATGAGATTAGTGAAGATCCAGGTGGATTGACACATAGATGGATTATAAAAGCTATGATACCACTATCTTTTTTTATACTTATTTTATCTTCACTTGGATATATTTTTAAAAATATCCAAATGATCAAAAAACTAAAAGGAAAATCTTGGTAGGTATATATATGTTTGGAGCTGCTTTAGTTCTACTTGCAGTTGGTTATCCTGTAGCATTCTCTTTTGGTTTTGTATCTATGGTATTTGGTGGTATTGCTGCATATGGTGAAATAATACCAGAGGGTGGAACATTAATAGAGTTTTATGAAGAGTTTTTATCAATGTTTTCTATGATGCCTTATAGAATATTTGGTATCATGACAAACAAAATATTATTGGCAGTTCCACTTTTTATATTTATGGGTATAGTTCTCCAAAAATCAAAACTTGCAGAAAAACTACTTGAGGCTATGGGTACATTATTTGGAAGTGTTCGTGGTGGTGTTGCTATTAGTACAGTACTTGTGGGAACCATGCTAGCAGCTTCAACAGGTGTAGTTGGTGCTAGTGTAGTTGCTATGGGTGTTATATCTCTTCCTGTTATGTTAAAGTACGGATATGATAAACCTCTTGCTTGTGGTACTATCTGTGCTAGTGGAACTTTAGGGCAGATTATACCACCATCTATTATACTTATCATACTTGCTGATGTTTTTGGAGTTGCTGTTGGAGATCTTTTTCGAGCTGCTGTGATACCATCTTTGATGTTGGTTGGGTCTTATATAGCTTATATACTATTTATATCTTATATCAAACCAGAAGTAGCACCTGCTATGAAAATAGATGATTCTGTTTGTAGAAAAACTAGAATGTTAAATGCTCTTAAGGCTATCATACCTCCTATTACGCTTATAACTGTTGTTTTAGGTTCTATATTTGCAGGAGTTGCAACACCAACTGAGTCGGCTTCTGTTGGTGCTATTGGAGCTTTGATTTTGGCACTTATCTATAAAGAATTTAGTGTAAAACTTATGATGGATTCTGCCAGAGAAACAGTAAAGATAACAGCTATGGTTTTTGCTATACTTATAGGTGCTACTGCTTTTTCTTTGGTTTTTGTTTATACAGGTGCTGATAGTTTAGTTGAAGAGTTTATGACAGGGCTTCCTGGTGAAAAATGGGGATTTTTGATATTAAGTATGTTGATTATTTTATTTTTAGGATTTTTCATAGATTTTATAGAGATCTCATATATAGTTGTTCCTATTTTACTTCCAATATCACAAGTTATTGGTATAGACCCTATTTGGTTTGCAATTTTAATAGCTATGAATCTACAAACCTCTTTTTTAACTCCACCCTTTGGGTTTAGTTTGTTTTATCTCAAAGGTGTAGCAAAACATATAAAAACTACAGATATATATAAAGGTGTGATACCTTTTATACTCATTCAGATAACTATTTTAGCTACTATTATAATCTTTCCTAATTTTTATGGATTTTAGGGATATATTTAATATATGACTTGGGAAGAGCTGATTAACGAAGAAAAATCAAAAAACTATTTTAAAGAATTAGAATCTTTTTTAGATAAAAGATATAAAGAGACTAAAGTTTATCCAGCTAAAAAGAATATCTTTAAAGCTTTTGAACTTTGTACTTACGATGAGCTAAAAGTTGTCATAATAGGTCAAGACCCATATCACCAACCTTTTCAAGCTCAAGGTTTAGCATTTTCAACTCCAAATCATATCAAAAATCCACCATCAATGGTAAACATAATAAAAGAAGTTATAGATGATATTGGAGATTGTCATTGTTTAGATGGAGACTTAACCTCTTGGGCAAAGCAAGGTGTTTTACTTATAAATACTGTTCTAACAGTAGAGGATAGTCTTCCAAAATCACATGATAAGATAGGATGGCAAGAGTTTACAGACAATATCATCAAACATATATCAGAAAATTTCAATGATATAGTTTTTATACTTTGGGGAACACCCGCAATTAAAAAATCAAGACTTATAGATAATACAAAGCACCATATCTTAACAGCACCACATCCAAGCCCACTCTCTTCTTATCGTGGTTTTTTTGGTTGCAAACATTTTAGTGCTACAAATGATATATTAAAACAACATGATAAAAAAGAGATACTTTGGTAAGTTTTAGAGTTTTCCTTAATAAGTAT
>JAYEPD010000194.1:0-23560 GCA_034723675.1 Campylobacterota bacterium | reverse complement strand
AAAAGGGTAGAGATATATATTATGTACATAATGAGTTATTTGATTTATTTAGAGATATGTAAAGAAAAAGCTAAAATCTTTACATATTAAAATTATATGTTAAAAATAAGCTAAAATCTTTACATATATCTAGACTCTCTAAAATAAGCAACTAAAATAAAAATATGGTACAATTAGTAAATTAGAAAGGGATGTTGTGGATAAGGTAAATATATTTATAGAGATTATTCATAAGGATTTGATTTATGCTAAATAAAAATGAGATAGTTTTAAAGTTAAAAGAGCTAAAACCAAAGTATGAACAAGAGGGTTTGATTCTTTTAGGCTTATTTGGAAGTTATGCAAGAGACAACCAAAATAACTTTAGTGATATTGATATTGCTTATAAACTTGATTATGATAAGTTTTCACAAAATTATAAAGATGGCTTTTCAAAACTTTTAAGAATAGATGATATTAAAAGTGAACTACAACAAGCCTTTAAAACAAAAATTGACTTTGTGCCAGACTCTAATAGAAAGTTATTAAAGGATATTGTTTATGTCTAGTGCAGTTCTTAATTGTATTGCTCATGATAGTACAGATGATAATATCATAGAAGATGTTATAAGATATAATTTATTATAAAATGGTTTTATCTCAAAGATGGTATTTTTATTTTAAATTGTACCCAGTTTTCTATTGTATTATGAGCTGTTAGTGTACCTTGCGTTTCTTCCTCAATAATCTTTCTTGACATATGAAGTCCAACACCTGAACCTTTTTTATGACTTTTAGTTGTAAATTTATTTTTAAAAATTTTTTCTAAAATATCATCTTCTATAGCTTTTCCATTGTTTTCTATATCAATTATATTGTGATAATCTTGAATATATGTTTTTATTCTAATTGTAGGTGTTTCATTTCCTATTTCAATTAAAGCATCTATAGCATTTCTTACAATATTTAATATAACTTGCATCATTAGACCTATTGGTACTGATATATTATTATGACAATCATACTCTTTGATTAATTTAATTTTATTTTTTGATAATATTGGATTTACTATAGATAAAGATTTTTTAATAAGATTTGTTGGATGTATTGTTGTAAATAGTTTTTCAGTCTTAAATAAATCTCTAAAGTCTTCAATGGTATCGTTTAGATGTTCAGTGTATTCTAAAGTATTTTTAAATGTATTATCAAGTATATCATCAGTTAACATATCGGTTTCTTTATATACTTGTGCAGAAGATATTGATGAAGATATAGCACTTAGTGGCTGTCTCCATTGATGTATAATCATCTCTATCATCTCACCTAGTTGTGCTTGAGTTTGCATAATTTGCATTATTGAGTCTTTTTCAATATTTTTTTGTATCTCTAAATCAACCTTTTCTTCTAACTCTTTTGTTGTTTGTACGAGTAAATTTGCTAATGCATTTTTTTGATACAATGAATCAATATTTAAATCATTGAAGTTTCTACTAAAAATATTTGGTGTAACATGTTTTATCTTATTATTTTGTTCTGATATTGATAGAATAGTCATAGTATTATTTAATAAGTGATAGCTAAATTTTCCATCAATTTTATGTGTAAAGAACTCTCCATGTGTAAAAAAACCACTTGTTGGAGACAGCTCTCTAAGCGGTAGTAGCTCCATATTTATATCTTTCCCAAGTAAGCCTTTCCTTGCAACACAAGAATATATAAACATACTCTCAATTGGATTTTTAACAATATTTTCAATACTTTCAATACCTTTACTTAAAATCATCTCTATAGAACCGTGTCCAAACTGAACAATACTTCCCTCAGGTACATTTCCTGCAAAACTTAAACTATCATCATCATGTTGAGACATAACAGCTCTTCCTATATTTAGATTACTTTGTCTTATAACCAATGGAAATTCTAAAGCAATTAATGGTAAAGCTTGTTCTATATTATCACCCAAATAGTATTTGTAAAATTCTAAGGCAGTTTTATCTCCTATTTTATAAACTCTATTTTTTTCAGATTTTTTTACTATATGTTTCTTTCCTACTGTTTCCCAATTAAAGCTATAATCAACATGTACCTCTAGGTCTCTATTGTAAAATGCTGCTGCAACTGCACCATTTAGTATTATCTCTTTTTCAGTAAAAACATATGTTTTATTATCTTTTAAACCAAGATTTAATATTGTACTAGCCATACCACCTGATATATAAAAATCATCTTTTATAGAGGATATACCTTTTAAGTATTCTTCCCCATTTGTAGTTGTACCATCTGTAAAAGTTATTAGAAGTTTTAACTCTTCATTTTGTATATTGTCAAAAGATTGAATAATATTTTGACCCAATTTAAAGCTATCTTGTCTATTTTCTATAACACTTGTTACAATTTCTGTTTTATCAAAAATTGTAACAGATATGATTGTTGCACTTTCTACATAACCATCATTTGATATCTCTCCATTTGTAGAAGCTCCAATAATTTTAGCTAATGGTATGTATGACTTTAATATACTTAAAAGATCATATATAAAATTATAATTATTATTAGATGTAAATATCTGTATAAGTACACTAGAATTTTCATATATCTTATTTTGATTTATAAATTGTATCAAGTTATCAACAGTATCATATTTAATATTAAGTGTTTTCATACATCCATTCTATATAAATAAATCTTAAAATTATGTAAAATCCATGTAATATTTAAGATAAACTATCCATATCTGGTACAGAAATGGTACTTTTGAAACTATGTAACACATTTAATAATCTATTTGTATTTACAGACTTTAAAATTAATTCATATCTATATTTATTTGATATTTTAAATATATTACTTTCCCCAAACCCTACTATCTCTATATCTTTTATATTTAATATATTATTTACACAAATATCTAGCTCTTTCTTTGCAATTTTATGATTTGTATGGGTAAATATAACTCTTGCTAATCTTTTATATGGTGGATACAAATTTTCTCTTTGTTTTAATTCATCTTTTAAAAAATCTTCATAATCATTTTTTAATAAATAATTGCTAAAAAAATCTTCATTTTTAGTTTGTATTAGTACTTCTCCTAACCCTTTTCTACCACTTCTACCAACAATTTGAATTAAAAGTGATAAAGCTTTTTCTCTTACTTTATAAGTAGGTATATTCAAAACAGAATCTATCCCAAGAATAACTGCTAAAGTTACATTATGATAGTCGTGTCCTTTTGATAACATTTGAGTACCAACTAATATATCGATTTTTTCATCATTAAAATTTTTTAATGTTTTTTTTAGTTGATTGTTCGTTTTTATACTATCTCTATCAAATTTTTCTATAACTTTATCTTTAAATATATTTGATAACTCTTCTGTTACTTGTGCTGTTCCTAATCTAAAACTTTTAATAATACCTGTTTTACAAGAGGGACAAAATTGTGGTATAGCTTGTGTGTAGTTACAATAATGACATTGTAAGGCATTGTTGTTTTTATGAAGACTTAAGCTAACTGAACAAAATGGACACTCTATAGCTTCACCACAATCTTGACATATTTGATATTTGAAGTTTGCTCTTGTTGGTAAGAAAACTATAACTTGTTTATTGTTATCTAGAGTTTGTTTTATTTTATCTATAATAGACCCATTTAGTTCTAAATTTGAATTTAAAAATGTGATATTTTTTTTTGATTTAAAATATGTCTCTTTGAGTCTTACATAAGGTATCTTGAAAAAGCTTGATAAACTAGGTGTTGCACTACCAAGTATCACTTCAATATCATATTTTTTACCTAAATATATTGATAAATCTTTTGCATTTAATTTTGGTTTTTGTGTTGATTTATATGAATCATCGTGTTCTTCATCTACTATTATAGCTCCTAAGTTATCATAAGGTAAAAATAAAGATGATCTAGTACCCACAATAATTTTTACTGTTCCATTTAAAAGCTCTTCTATTATTTTAGCTTTTTTCTTTTTCTGTATTTTAGAGTGCCATATAGCTATTTTTTCTTTAAAAACCTTTTGTAATCTATTTTCCATCTGAGGGCTTAGTGATATCTCTGGAAGTAAAAGTAAAACTTGTTTATTTTCGTTTAACTTTCTCTCAATTGTTTTTATATATATCTCTGTTTTCCCACTACCTGTATTGGCAAAGAGTAAACTCGTTTTATTTTTTTGTAAAAATTGATATGCTTTTTCTTGTTCTTTGGATAATACTATATCTACTTTTATTTTATCATTATCTATTGTCTTATATAGATCATAAAAAGGTGTATATACACCTAATGCTTCCCCTAAACTACAAATATAATATTTAGATATAAATAGTGCAGTATCTAGCATCTTTTTATCATAATAGTATTTTGTAACATTTATTATATCTATACATTTAAAAGTTGGTTTTTCAACTTTTTTAATTATAACAGCATTTTGTAGTTTTTTTCTATTTCTTAGATTAACTTCAATTAAAGAACCTATTTTTATATTCTCATTTGATTGATAAGTGAGATTATTTAAAGGTGAATTTAAAAGTGAAGTCTCGTAATAATACATCTAATTTAACTCTTCACAATATATATTATTTTTATTACAAGTAAAAGATTTATCTACAATGTCAAAACTAAATTCTACACTATTAATATTATCAATATATACTTTATAATTGTTATGAGATGTTTTACTCCAAGAGCCAATTTTTTGTTCGTTAGACGATAAAATTGGAGATGATAAAACTATACTAAAAAGTTTTATATCATCATCATCTAATCGATCAAAATCAATATAATTGTTTTTTAATAATAGTTTATTTTTATATTGAGCTATTCCATCTTGTATAAGCAATATATCACCTCTTAGTTTAATTAAATTGGTTTTATTTAAACTATTATTTATTTTAGGTATAACAACAACACTTATAATTGATACAATAGATATTACAAATATTATTTCTATTAATGAGAACGCATTTTTTTTCATACTTGATTTTATCGAATAATTGTTAAATATATTGTATACTTGTAAAAAAGGTAAAATATAATATGGATATAATTTATTTAGATAAAGTTGATTCTACTCATAATTATCTTAAAAAATATATCACTTCTAATGGCTATTCAAAACCAATTTGTATAGTAACTCAAAATCAAACAAATGGGATAGGTAGTAGAGAAAATAGTTGGCAAGGATTAAAGGGAAATCTATTTTTCTCTTTTGTTATAGCCAAAAATCTACTGCCAGATGATTTACCGATACAATCATCATCAATATATTTTAGTTTTATATTAAAAGAGATATTAAACAGTTTTGGTTCGCAAGTTTGGTTAAAATGGCCAAATGATTTTTATATTAAAAATAAAAAAATAGGTGGTACTATAACAAACTTACGAAAAGATCTTTTTTTTTGTGGTATTGGGATCAATCTTAAGTATGTAGATGAACAATATGGCTTCCTTGATATAGATATAAATGTTAAGGAGATATTAAATAAATTTAATAGTAATATTTTAGATAATATAAAGTGGAAGCATATATTTAGTAAATATTCGATAGAATTTGAAAAAAGTAAGATATATAAAACAACAATAAATACTTATAAAACATCTCTTGAAAATTCAATTTTAAATAGTGATGGTTCTATTAGTATCAATAATCAAAAGGTATTTAGTTTAAGATGACTCAAATTATAACTATAGCAAATCAAAAAGGTGGTGTTGGTAAAACTACAACAGCTGTTAATCTAAGTTCAGCACTTGCATTAGAAGGTAAAAAAGTCCTTTTAATTGATGCAGATCCTCAGTCAAATGCAACTACAAGTTTAGGTTTTCATAGAGACTCTTATGAATATAACCTTTATCATGTAATGCTTGGAACTAAAGAGATGGCAGATATAATTCTTGATGTAAAAGAGATAGATAATTTATATGTAGCACCTTCAAATATAGGATTGGTTGGTATAGAAAAAGAGTTTTATAAACAAACAAAAGATAGAGAACTTGTATTAAAAAGAAAACTTGATACTATTAAAGATGATTATGATTTTGTTATTATTGATTCTCCTCCAGCTTTAGGACCACTTACTATAAATACTTTAAGTGCAGCAACTTCTGTACTTATCCCTATACAGTGTGAGTTTTTTGCACTTGAGGGTTTAGCTCAACTTCTTAATACAATTAAACTAATAAGACAAACAATCAATAGACAGTTAGAGATAAAAGGTTTCTTGCCAACTATGTATAGTAATAACAACAATTTATCAAAACAAGTCTTTGCAGATCTTGCGAAACATTTTGAATCAAAACTTTTTAAACTTAATGATTCCTCGTATGTAGTAGTTCCAAGAAATATTAAATTAGCAGAAAGTCCAAGTTTTGGTAAACCAATTATGCTTTATGACCCAAAATCAAGTGGAACAAAAGCTTATACAAATTTAGCAAAATCAATATTGAAATAAGGACTATTAAATGGCATTAGGTAGAGGTTTAGGCGAACTATTAGGTGAAATTGAGACAGCTTATGAAAATAGTAATGAAATATCAGAACATGAAGTTATAAATATAGATGTAAACAATATAAAATTAAACCCACATCAACCAAGAAAAGTATTTGATGAAGAGAAACTCAAAGAGTTAAGTGATTCTATTGTAGAAAATGGTTTGTTACAACCTGTTGTAGTTACAAGAGATGGAGATAATTTCTTACTAATTGCAGGTGAAAGAAGACTAAGAGCTACAAAATTAGCCCAAATCGATACAATAAAAGCAATAGTCTTAAATGTAGATGATAGTAAACTAAGAGAATTGGCATTAATAGAAAATATACAAAGAGATGATCTAAACATAATAGAGATTGCATACTCATATGCAGGACTTTTAAGTGATCATAATTTAACACATGAAGAGTTATCTAAAATTGTTTCAAAAAGTAGAAGTTCTATAACAAATACACTCCGTCTTTTAACTTTAAGTAATTTTACACAGAAAATGTTAGGTGCCCAAAAAATTACACTAGGACATGCAAAAGTTATAATTGGATTAAGCCAAGAGCAACAAAAAATTGTTGTAGATTCTATAATTGGTCAAAAATTAAATGTAAGAGATACTGAAATTTTAGTTAAAAAATTAAAAAATACTGAAAATGAAGATAAAAATACTAAAAAAGTATTAAAAAAAGAGTTAGATTTCAATATATTAAGTGATATAACTAATAAATTAAATAAAGAAAATTTGAAAGTTAAAATTGACAATAAATACTTTAAAATAGAAATAAACACACAAGAAGATATAGAAAAAATAGTTACATATTTTAAAAATAGATAAGTATTATAATCGAATTTAATATTAATTATATATTGTTTTTGATACAATTGGCTCAAGTTTTAGTGTAACTAAACTGTAAAAATTGTATGGAGAAATAAATGTTAGACATAAGTCCAATATTACTACTTAGTTCAGCTATAGTGTTTTTGTTAGTACTAGCTAGGCTAAATAGCTGTCTTTACAAGCCTTTATTTAAACACATGGATGATAGAGATGCCCAAATCAAATCAGACATGGATAATGCTAAAAATAATGGTTCGGATGTAGAAGGTATGCTTGATGAAGCAAAAGAGATTATTTCACAAGCAAAAAAAGAGGCTTTTTCAATTCGTGAAAAAGCAAGATTAGAAGCTACTGAACTAGCTAATGTAAAGTTATCAAAAACTAAAGAAACAATAGAAAATAAATATACTGATTTTCTTAAATCTTTAGAAGATGAAAAAGTTTCACTAGAAAGTTCACTAATGGCTAAAATGCCTCTATTCCAAGATAGCTTAAAAGCTAAGCTTAGTTCAATTTAAGGTGGTAAATATATGAAGAAATTAATATTAACACTTTTAACAATTGCACCTTTGGCTTTATTTGGTAGTGATCAAAATGTAACAACAGATATTGTAGAAAGATCTGTTAACTTTGTTATTTTTATTGCAATTATATATTATCTATTAGCAGATAAATTAAAAACTTTTTTTATTGGAAGAACTGAAGATATTCAATCAGAATTAGATAAAGTTCAAGATATGTTAAAAGAATCAGAAACAAAAGTTGCTGATGCAAAGCAAGAGATTGAAAAATCAAAACAAATTGCAAATCAACTTATAGATGATGCTAATAATGATGTAGATTCAATAAAAAGAAAAATTGAAGTTGCTATAGACCAAGAGATATCTTCACTTGAAAAGAGTTTTAGTGAAAAAACTGAACTTGAAACAAAGAAAGCAAAAAAATTAATTGTTGAAAATGTACTTAATAAACTGTTAAGTGATGAAAATATTGCTATTTCTGATGATGAATTAGCAAATATTGTATTGAAAAAGGTTGCTTAGATGATTGAATTAGTAGCAAAAAGATACGCAAAAGCTTTAATGAAAGATAGAAATATAGAAAGCTTAACTTCTATAAATAATGAATTAAAAACTATATCATCTGCATATAATGATGAAAAGTTTTTATTAATTATCACTTCTACAGAAATTGAAAACAATAAAAAAATTGATTTAATTTTATCATTTGTTGAAAACTGTAGTCAAGATGTTCAAAACTTAATAAGAGTGTTAAGTGAGAAAAAAAGATTAAATCTAATTCCAGAAATAGTAAAAGAGTTAAATATTGAATTGTCAATTCTAAATAATTCATATACAGGTATAGTTTATACAGGTGAAGAGTTAAGTGATGAAGAGATGGATAAATTAAATACTCAATTTGCAAAAAAATTTAATGTAACTTTAAAACTTACACAAGATATTTGTGGATATGATGGAATAAAAGTTGAGATAGATGGACTAGGTGTTGAGATTGGGTTTACAAAGAGTAGACTTAAATCACAAATGATTAATCATATTTTAAAAGCAGTTTAGACACGGCGTATATCGTCTTGCCTATTATAAAATAAGAAAATAAAAGGAGAATTTGAATGAGTACAAAGATTCAAGCAGATGAAATCAGTTCTATAATCAAAGAAAGAATTGATAATTTTGAATTAAATGTAGATATAAATGAGACAGGTAAAATTATATCTTTTGCTGATGGTATTGCTAAAGTTTACGGACTTAACAATGTTATGGCAGGTGAGATAGTTGAATTTGAGACAGGTGCAAGAGGTATTGCATCTAACTTAGAAGAATCATCAGTTGGTATAGTTGTTTTAGGTTCTAGTGAAGGTTTGAGAGAGGGTACATCTTGTAAAAGACTTGGTGAGCTTCTTGAAGTTCCTGTTGGTTCAGCTTCTCTAGGTAGAGTTGTTAATGCTTTAGGTGAACCTGTAGATGGTAAAGGTGCAATTGAAGCATCAGAAAGAAAATTTGTTGAAGAAAAAGCACCTGGAATTATGGCTAGAAAATCAGTTCATGAACCTTTAGAAACTGGTATTAAAGCTATTGATGCACTTGTTCCAATAGGAAGAGGTCAAAGAGAGCTTATTATTGGTGATAGACAAACTGGTAAAACTACAGTTGCAATTGATGCTATTATTAACCAAAAAGGGCAAGATGTTAAGTGTATCTATGTTGCTATTGGACAAAAAGCATCTAGTATAGCAAATATTGTTGGTTCATTAGAAGCAGCAGGTGCAATGGATTATACAACAATCGTAACTGCTAATGCTTCAGAATCTTCTGCTTTACAATTTTTAGCTCCTTATACAGGTGTAACAATGGGTGAGTATTATAGAGACAATGGTCAACATTGTTTAATAATCTATGATGATTTATCTAAACATGCTGTTGCTTATAGAGAGATGTCACTTCTTTTAAGAAGACCTCCAGGTAGAGAAGCATACCCAGGTGATGTTTTTTATCTACACTCAAGATTATTAGAAAGAGCTGCTAAAGTTAATGATGATTTAGGTGGAGGAAGTTTAACAGCTTTACCAATTATTGAAACTCAAGCTGGTGATGTTGCTGCTTATATTCCAACAAATGTGATCTCTATTACTGATGGACAAATATTCTTAGAAACAGATCTTTTTAATTCAGGAATTAGACCTGCTATTAATGTTGGTTTATCAGTATCAAGAGTTGGTGGTGCTGCACAAGTTAAAGCTACTAAGCAAGTTGCTGGTACATTAAAACTTGATCTTGCACAGTTTAGAGAACTTGAAGCTTTTGCACAATTTGCTTCAGATCTTGATGCATCAACTAGAGCTCAATTAGAAAGAGGTCAAAGAATGGTTGAATTACTAAAACAAGGTGTTAATAAGCCTTTAGTAATTGAAAAACAAGTTACAATTTTATATGCTGGTATTAATGGATTTATTGATGATATTGATCCTGCTAATGTTGTTAGATTTGAAAATGAATTTCATGAATTTATTGATTCTAAATATTCTAGTTTATTAACAGACTTAAGTGCTAAGAAAAAAATAGATGACGATATTAAAGATGTACTTGAAACAGCAATAAATGAGTTTAAAACTATATTTAAAGCAGACTAAGGATTAAGTATGGCTAACTTAAAAGATATATCAAGACAAATAAAAAGTGTTAAAAATACACAGAAGACAACAAAAGCTATGAAGCTTGTTTCTTCTGCTAAATTAAGAAGAACACAACAATTGTCAGAACAAGCAAAAAGTTATGCTTTAAAAATTAATGATATCTTGTCTGAAATTGCTGCAAGAGTAAGTAAAATTCAAGATAATGATAACATAAATCGAGCTTTTGTACCAAATGAAAACCCAAAAACTATTGATGTTGTATTTGTTACAGCTGATAAAGGTCTTTGTGGTGGATTTAATATGACTACAATTAAAGTAGTTAGAGATCTTTTAGAAGAATACTCAAACAAAGGTATTACTGTAAGATTAAGAGCAGCTGGTAGAAAGGGTATTGATTACTTTAATTTTCAAGGTGAAAATTTACATGATAGTATTGTAGGTTTAACTTCAGCTCCAACTTATGAAAAAGCATCTGATTTTATCAGTAGTGCTTTTGAAGATTTTAATAATGGAACAACAGATAAAGTTATCTTGGTATATAATGGATTTTTAAATATGCTTTCACAAGAGCTTAAAATGAAAGATTTATTACCAATATCTTTAGATAATATTTCTATTAATGAAAATTCTTCATCTATGTTGGATATAGAACCAGATGATGATCAAGAGATTTTAAATGAACTTACAAGTAAATATGTTGATTTTAATATGTATTATTCATTAATTGATTCATTGTCAGCTGAGCATAGTGCTAGAATGCAAGCTATGGATAATGCAACAAATAATGCAAAAGAGAAAGTTAGTGATTTAACAGTTCAATTTAACAAAGCAAGACAAGCAGCAATTACAACAGAATTAATTGAGATTATTTCTGGTGTTGAAGCTATGAAATAATAGAAACTAAAAAGGAAAGTGATTTATGGAAGGTAAAATAATTCAAATTATGGGTCCAGTTGTTGATGTCGAATTCGACGGATACTTACCTGCAATTAATGATGCGATTGAAGTACCTGGTACTAAAGAGAGATTGGTACTAGAAGTAGCAGCACATATTGGTGACAGTAGAGTAAGAACTATTGCTATGGATATGACTGAGGGATTAACAAGAGGAACAAAAGTTGTTGCAACAGGTGCACCAATAATGGTACCAGTTGGAGAAGATGTTTTAGGTAGAATATTTAATGTAATAGGTGAGCCTGTTGATGATGGTGAAGCTGTAAATGCAGATGCTCCAAGAATGTCAATTCATAGAGAAGCTCCTGCATTTGAAGATCAATCAACTTCAACGGAGATGTTTGAAACTGGTATTAAAGTAGTTGATTTACTTGCACCTTATGCAAAAGGTGGAAAAGTTGGACTATTTGGTGGTGCTGGTGTTGGTAAAACAGTTATTATTATGGAACTTATCCATAATGTTGCATTTAAACATGATGGGTACTCTGTATTTGCTGGTGTTGGTGAGAGAACAAGAGAAGGAAATGACCTTTACTATGAGATGAAAGAATCTAATGTTCTTGATAAAGTTGCTTTATGTTATGGACAGATGAGTGAGCCTCCAGGTGCTAGAAATAGAATCGCTTTAACAGGTCTTACTATGGCTGAGTACTTTAGAGATGAAAAAGGTCTTGATGTACTTATGTTCGTTGATAATATTTTTAGATTTGCACAATCAGGTTCTGAGATGTCTGCACTTCTTGGAAGAATACCTTCGGCTGTTGGTTACCAACCTACACTTGCTAGAGAGATGGGTATGTTACAAGAGAGAATTACAACAACTAAAAAAGGTTCTATTACTTCAGTTCAAGCTGTTTATGTACCTGCAGATGATTTAACTGATCCAGCTCCTGCTTCTGTTTTTGCTCACTTAGATGCTACAACAGTTTTAAATAGAAAAATTGCAGAAAAAGGTATCTACCCTGCTGTTGATCCACTTGATTCTACATCAAGAATTTTAAGTGCTGATGTATTGGGTGATGAACATTATAATATTGCTAGAAGTGTTCAATCACTTTTACAAAAATATAAAGATTTACAAGATATTATTGCAATTCTAGGTATGGATGAGTTATCTGAAGCTGATAAGCTTGTTGTTGAAAGAGCAAGAAAAGTTGAAAAATTCTTATCTCAACCATTCTTTGTTGCTGAAGTATTTACAGGAAGTCCAGGAAAATATGTTGAACTAGCTGATACAATTAAAGGTTTCAAAGGTATTTTAGATGGTTCTTATGACCATATGCCAGAAAAAGCATTTTATATGGTTGGTGGAATAGATGAAGCTATTGAAAAAGCTGAAGGTTTAAAAGCTAAATAGCTAAAGGTAAAAATATGGATACAATAAAATTATCAATAGTTACACCAAATGGAGAAATATTTAATAATGATATTAAATCTGTAACTCTTCCTGGTAAAGAGGGGGAGTTTGGTGTATTACCAAATCATGCATCATTAGTTTCTTCTTTAACAGTTGGTGTAATAGAAATTGAAAAAAAAGATGCTAAAAAAGAAGCTATAGCTATTAACTGGGGGCATGTAAAAGTTTCTGAAGAATCTGTAGATATTTTAGTAGATGGTGCAGTTGCATTATCAACTAATGATAAAGGTAGTGATATTTCAGAAAAACTTGAACAAGCTAAGAATTTAGTTAATTCTGTACAAGATTCAAATGTTTCTATGGCTACAGTAGAAGCCAGAATAAACTCTTTTGCATAAAATCTAATGATAGATACAATATTAAATTATTTAAACGATAGTAGTACTATATCTCTTGGGGTATTAGTGCTATTGTCATTTTATTTTATACTTACAATATGGTTGTATTTATACAAATATATGCAATTATCTAGTAATGTTTCAGTTGAAAAAAACAATCTAAATGCCTTAATGGGTAGAAATGCAGTAATTAATCCACTTTCTAAAATTGGTCAATGTAATAACGGACAATCTATTTCTAAAGAGCACTTAAATGTATGTGAGACTTCTTTAGTAAGAGATGCAAGTAGTGGATTATCTTGGTTATCAATAGTATCTTCAACAGCACCATTTATTGGGTTATTTGGAACTGTTGTTGGTATTTTGGAGTCATTTGCAAAATTTTCAACTTTAAATAAAGTTAGTTTTTCAACAATAGCACCTGTTATAAGTGAAGCATTGGTAGCTACTGCTGCTGGAATATTTGTAGCAATATTTGCATATACTTTTCATCAAATCTTAACAAGAAAAGTTTATGAATTAAATACTTATTTAAGATCACAGATAGACATACTAATATCTAGAGGATAAAGTCATGTATGACTATGAACAAAAACCAGATTTAAATATTACACCATTGGTTGATGTGATGTTGGTTCTTTTAGCTATACTTATGGTTACTGCTCCTGTATTAGAATATGAAGAAAATATAAATCTACCAAAAGGTAGCAAATCAAAAAAACTTCAGCAAAATAAAAAAATTGATATTATTGTTTCAAATAAAAGAGTAATAACTATAAATAAATCTAAATACAAATTTTTAAATTTTCCTGATAATTTTATTTTATATTCCAAAGATAAAGATAGAGAAATACCTGTACACATAAGAGCAGATAAGAATTTAAAATATGAAGATGTTGTTTATATATTAAAAACAGTTAAAGAAGCTGGTTTTTTTAAAGTATCACTTATAACTGATGGTTAATAAACAAAACTTTTATCTTTCTGCATTTATTGCTTTTGCATCATATATGGTTATAATACTATTGGTATTGTACTATGTAAAAGTTAATGATGTAAAAAAAATTGATGCAATAGAGAAGTTAACAGTTTTACAGCTTGATTTAGTTTTTGAAGAAGAGACAACTCAAAAAGAGAGCTTGACAATTAAAACAAAAACAAAAGTTAATAAAATAGAAAATGAAGTTGTGAAAAAAACAACATCAACAAGTGTTAAAAAAAGAACAGATTTAAAGTCATTATTTGCAAATGTAAAGACAAGTTCAAAGAAAGTTTCAAAAGAAAAAATATTAAATGTAAAACAAAGTTCTATTGCAAGTAGATTTAAATCTAAATTTGAAAAAGATAAAAAGGTAGAAAATATAAAAAATTCAAAATTGATAACAAAAAGAAGTGGAATTAAAAAAATAGAAAATATACAAATGAATCAGTCAAAAGAGAGTAATGATCCATATTTTTCTAAAATCTATCAAATATTATCATCAAGATGGATTCCTACAATATTTTCAGATAACATAGAAGCAAAAGTTATAATCTCTATATCATCAAATGGAAAATTTAGTTATAAATTTATACAATACTCAAATAATATTGGATTTGATAAACAATTAAAAGATTTTTTAGAGATAGAATCTTATAAAATTTATCCTATAAATCCAACAAAAAAAGATACAAATATTGAAATATTATTTCAATCAAAAGGTTAGTTATGCTACTTAGATTATTTTTATTTTCTTTTTTATTTACAAACTCATTGTATGCTTTAGATGCTACAATGGAGATTATAAAAAAGAAATCAACATTACCATCAATAAGCGTTGTTGTTTCATCTGATACAACTTTTAAAAAAAATATTACAAATGGAATAAAGTCGTTAATCCAAAAAGATTTAGAAGTTAGCGGACATTTTTTAAACAATGAGATAACAATTGAACATAATTTTAACTCAATGCCTTCGTATGTAAAATTGACGGAAAATGGTATTGATCTATATTTGTTACTTAAGGTTATAAGTGATAACAAAAAAGGTTTGACTATATACGCAAAGCTATATGATGTAAATATGAAAAGTTTAGTATCTAGCAAAACATATTCAACAACTTTGATTGCAAGATACCCTTTTTTATCTCATAAAATATCAATAGATATAAATAAACATTTAGATGCACCATCAATACAATGGATGGATAGATTTGTAATATTTTCAAGATACTTAGATTCAAAGACAAGTGAAATTGTAGTGTCAGATTATACATTATCTTATCAAAAAGTAGTAGTAAAAGGTGGGTTAAATATATTTCCAAAATGGGCTAATGATGAGCAAAAAGAGTTTTACTATACTAGTTATAACTATATGAAACCAACAATTATAAAACAAAACCTTTATACAAAAAAATCAAAAAAATTACTATCAAGTGATGGTATGATTGTTTGTTCTGATGTAAGTAAGAATGGTGACAAATTGATTCTTACTATGGCACCAAATGGTCAACCAGACATATATATTTATGACATAAATAGTAAAATAAAAACTAGACTTACTAGATATAGTGGAATAGATGTAGGTGGTAATTTTGTTGAAAATGATACTAAAATAGTTTTTGTATCAGATAGATTGAAGTATCCAAATATATTTTCCAAATATATTAATAGTAAAGGTGTTGAAAGATTATTATATCATGGTAAAAACAATTCTCAATCAACTACATTTAATGATTATATAGTTTATACAAGTAGGGAGACAGATAATGAATTTGGAGATAATGTTTTTAATCTTTATTTAATATCAACAAATAGTGACTATGTAAGAAGATTGACAACAAATGGAAGAAACCAATTTCCAAAGTTTTCAGCAGATGGAGAGTCAATACTATTTACAAAGAAAAGTGGGCAAAAAAGTTATCTAGGTATAATAAGGGTAAATTATAATAAAAGCTTTTTATTCCCTTTAAAATCAGGAAGTTTACAATCTATAGATTGGTAGTTATTTATATTTAAGTATCAATAGTGTAAAATAAACAAAAATTTAAGTAATAGAAGGATACTAAATGAATAATATATTGAGAAATACAGTTTTGAGTATATGTGCAGTTGGATTATTAGCAGGTTGTGCATCAAAAGATGTAGAATATGAGGATAGACCAGAAGAAACACCAGTTGTACAAAAAGAGGTAGCAGATACAACTGATGATGCAGGTGTTGATGGAATTGCAGGTAGTGATGAACAAGTAGTTTCAGATACTATGGAAACAACAACAAATTCTACTAATGAAAATTTACAATTAATTACAAACCAATCAGTAAATAATGTCCAAAGTGATATTGATGGACAAGTAGTTATCTTAGAATCTATACATTTTGGTTTCGATAAATATAATTTAACTGATGAGATGAGAGAGGTTGCAACTACAAACTATTCTAAGATTGAAGAGACTAAACAATCTTACGCAGATGTTAAAATTAAATTAGAAGGTAATTGTGATGAATGGGGTACTGACGAATATAACTATGCTTTAGGTCTAAAAAGAGCAAAAACTGTAAAAGATTCACTTATTGCAGATGGTATAAGTGCAGACAAAATATTGATGGTTAGTTTTGGAGAAAGTAATCCTATATGTACACAAAAAACAACTGCTTGTTGGAAAATGAATAGAAGAGTAGATTATAGATTATTACCATAACTAAGAGTCTATTTTGATTAAAAATCTCTTTTTATTAAACTTACTATTTTTCACTTCTATTTATGCAGAGGTGTCGATGTTTGGGGCAGGTGATTTAAAGTCCAATGACCCATATGGTTTGACACCAGCTGAAAAAGAGATTGTTAAAAATCAAAATTTTTTAAAAGATAATCAAAAAAAAATAAAAAAAGTTGATGTTAAATTTAAAGAATTAAACGAAAGAGTTGATGGACTTGAAAGTTTATTTGAGGGTGAAAGCATAAAGCTTAATAAAATTAATATAAAATTTAAAAAACAAATTGAACAATCTAATTTAACAAATTCTATAATAGAAAAAAACAATCAAAAAATAAAACAAGCTATAGAAAATTTAAAGATAGAGATAGAGAATCTCAAAATTGAGATAGAAAAAAATGATGATAATATTAAAATATTAAAAAAATCATTTGATAACATAATAACAACTGTAAATCAAATAAATGGGGATTATGTAACAAAAAAAGAGTTTAATAAACTTATTGATATTTTAGATAAAAGATCGAAAAACTCAAAAAAGATAGTAAAAAAGAGATCAAATAAAGAGATGATGATTGAAGCTAGAAAATTATTTAAAAAAGATTATTTTTCAAAAGCTAAACCTATTTTAGAAACATTAGTTTCAAAAAATTATCGACCTGCTGAGTGTAATTTTTACTTAGGTGAGATAAGTTATTATAGAAAACAGTATAAAGATGCTCTACATTACTTTAAACTTAGTATGACTTTGTATGATAAAGCAAAATATCTCCCAAAGTTATTATTACATAGTGCTTACTCTTTTGATAAGTTAGGTGATAGTGAAAATGCACAAAATTTTTATATTACAATTGTAGATATTTATCCAAATACAAACGAAGCAAAAAAAGCTTCTAAAAAAATTAAATAAATTAAAATAAAACAAAGGTTAAAACATGTCAAATAAAGTTATATCAATAGAATACACACTAAATGATGCAAAAACAAATGAAAAGTTAGATGCAAATGTTGGTGGTAATCCACTTGAATTTATAAGTGGAATGGGTCAAATAATACCTGGTCTTGAAAAAGAGATTGAAAATTTAGCTGCTAATGAAAAAGTTGATGTGATGGTAGAACCAGCAGAAGCTTATGGTGAATATAATGAAGAAGCAATTCAAACATTGCCAAAAGAGCAATTTGCTGGTATAGATTTAGTTGAAGGTATGACTTTATACGGTTCAGGTGAAAGTGGTGAAACAGTACAAGTTATGGTGAAATCTGTTGCAGATGAAGATGTTACAATTGATTATAATCATCCAATGGCAGGAAGAACATTGATGTTTAGTGTTGCTATTTTAGATGTAAGAGATGCAACATCAGAAGAGATAGAAACAGGTGTAGTTGGAGGAATGGCAGCTACAGGTGGATGTTGTGGTGGTGGATCTTGTGGATCACACGATAATGAGGAGCCAAAAACAGAGTGTTTTGAAGGTGAAAAGCATGGAGAAGAGCATGAGTGTTGTGGTGGACACGATGGTGAAGGTTGTAAAAACAGCTAAGCTCTAATATTCATTAGATAATATTAACTCTCATTTCTTTGAAATGGGAGTTTTTAGTTTATAATATAAAAAGGATAAAATATATGAAAAAAGTAGCTTTTATATTTCCAGGACAAGGTAGTCAAACTATTGGAATGGGAAAAGATTTTTTTGAAAACAATGATATAGCTAAAGATATGATAAACAAAGCTAGTAATAGATTAGGTTTTAGTTTTGAAGAGTTGTTGTTTACAGAAAATGATAATTTAGGAAAAACAGAGTTTACACAACCTGCGATTTTGTTAGTAAGTTGTATAGCATTAGAAGTTTTTAAATCACAAATTGATATAAAACCAGAATTTGTACTTGGACACTCATTAGGTGAGTTTTCTGCACTTGTTGCTAGTGGGGCGATTGATTATTTAGATGCAGTTGATTTAGTTCATAAAAGGGGTTTATTTATGAATGAAGCTTGTGCAGGAGTAGGTGCTGGTATGATGGCACTTGTTGGACTTGATGATGCAACAGTTGAATCGATGACATCATCTCAAAGAGAAAATGGTAAGAAAATTTGGGCAGCAAATTATAATATGGATGGACAAATAGTTGTAGCAGGTATCAAATCTGACTTAGAATCTCTGTCAGATACATATAAAGAGGCAGGTGCTAAAAGAGCAATCGTACTTGATATGAGTGTTGCTAGTCATTGTGAACTATTAAATAGTGCTGTTGATAAATTAAATCCATATTTAAATGATTTTATTACAGATAAGTTTGATACATCTGTTATATCAAATGTTACAGCCCAGCCTTATAACTCTAAAGAAGAAGCTATAGATTTATTAGGAAAGCAATTAACTAGTCCTGTTAAATATAAACATTCAATTGTTACACAAGCAAATAGTGTTGATATGTTTATTGAGTTTGGAAATGGTGCTGTTTTAAAAGGACTTAATAGAAAAATATGTAAAAGTGTACCAACTCTTAATGTTTCTGATATTAAATCATTAACCGATACACTGGAATTATTAAAATAATAGTTTTAGAAGAGATAAAGTTTTTGAAAACAACATCAAAAACTTATCTTTTCTCTTTTTAAATAATTTAGTTATTTGAATTTAATGCTTTTTCAGCAGCTATAAGTTCAACAACACCATCGTACATATCTTGTACACAGTTAACTTCTGTTACACCTAATCTTCTTCTATTTGATATATCATAAACTCCACCTTCAGACTCTGAATGTTCACCGTGGATACCTCTGATTTGTAAATGATGTTTATCACAAATAGCTTTAAATCTATCCATATCAGCAGATAGTTTTGGAACAGCAATATGAACACTAGCTCTCATAGCAGTACCAAGGTTTGTAGGGCAAGATGTGATATATCCTAAGTGATTATTATAAGCAAATTTCATTTTTTTCTCTAACTCACCAATAGCAGTTGTAAGTCTTGTAAATACCTCTTTTATATCTCCACCTTGCTGCATAGAGATTATTCTAAGTTCATCCTCTTCGTTTACCCAAACTAAAAATGTTTTTTCTGTATTATGATAGATACCTCTTCCCATTGGCCAGTTTCTATTTAATCCAGCAGTTTCTAAGAATCTATCTCCTGCTTTAAATAAGAAGTGATCTTCAATAAGTGATTTACTATCCTCTTCGCTCATTCCATTTAGTGGATAATATTTACCTGCTAAATTCCCTGTAAGTGATGCAAGTGTAGTAGAAACAACTTTTTCAACACCATCTCTTTGTTCATCAGATATAGCAGGACCTAGAGGAAGTTCACTTAAATTTCTACCAACTCTTATTCTAGTTGATACTATAAATTCATTGTCAACATCTGGATTTGGTGCATTTAGATCATCAGGATTTAAGTTACTTTGATGTTTGTCATTTTTTGTAAAACCATGGTATTCTTCAATGATTGGATCAAAAAATGATGCAAAAGTTGTATACGATTCTTCATCACCAGCATATGCTCCAATTCCACTATCTGGATTTTTAACACCTGAATTGATAACATCATCAATAGTAAAACCATTTGCAGTTTTTTTATCTTTTAATTCTTCATATATCTCTTTTGTTAAATACTTTGCCATTAGCGACTTATGTTCTTTTGTAAATTCTGGATAACCCATATTAATTCCTTTTTATTTCATTGATTTATTTTTTCTAATCATCACATATTCAAATCCTAAAGACCTCTTATATCTTTACCTATAATAAAGATACCATATATTATCTTTATAACTAATACCAAATCAAGTCTAAACTAGATATTTAAATAGTATAAGTTTTATCTTCAAATAAATATGATAAAATTCAAAAAACAAGGAATATTTATGACAAAACTAGCAATAATGGGAGCGATGGAAGAGGAGATAACTCCACTTTTAGATTACTTTACAGATATAAAGAAAAATGACTATGCAAATAATACTTACTATGAGTGTAAACTTGGTGAACTTGATGTAGTTATAGCATATTCTAAAATAGGAAAAGTATTTTCTACTTTAACAGCTTCAACTATGATTCAAAAGTTTGGTTGTGATACATTACTTTTTTCTGGTGTTGCTGGTGGGATTAATCCTGCACTTACTATTGGTGATTTAATTGTTGCAAATAAACTTTCTCAACATGATTTAGATATCACTGCATTTGGACATCCTCATGGGTATGTACCAGGTGGAGAAGTTTTTGTAAATACAAATGTTGCGTTAAAAGATATAGCACTAGAAGTTGCAAAGGAAAATGATATAAAAATCATAGAGGGTATTATAGCAACAGGTGATCAGTTTGTTGCAGATGAGAAACGAAAAGAGTTTATTGAGTCTACTTTTAATGCTGATGCTTTAGAGATGGAAGGTGCTAGTGTTGCTGTTGTATGTGATGCTTTACAAGTACCATGTTTAATACTTAGAGCTATAAGTGATACAGCTGATATGGATGCTGGATTTAATTTTGATGAGTTTTTAGAAAGTAGTGCTAAAAATTCTGCTAGTTTTCTTATGAAAGTTGTTGCTAAACTACAATCATAAATTCAATAAAGAGACGAAAATAGTATCTACTTTCATCTCTTGTTTTACTAATAACTCATTGAACCTGCATTTATAAGTCCAATACTAATTGCTATAAAAGCTATAATAATTCCTACTGAAACTTTTTCCTCTTCTATTGACTTTGTAAGATTAAACTTTGTTGAAAACCTCGTAATAAACAGTGCGAATAATAGTTGAATACAAATAGCAATAGCACCCCAAATTAAAAAATCAAAATAAGAGATAGAGTGTACTAATGCACTATAAATAGGAAAAGTTACTCCCATTATAGAACCTCCAAAACCAATAGCTGCTGCTTTATTGTTTTGTTGAAAAATCAACTCATAATCATCATATGGGGTTATGAGAGCATAAAGATATAAAAATACACCTAACAAAACAATTGCACTAGAAAAAAACAATATAAACGCCCAAAAAGTACCATATTCCATAAAAACTCCTCTTAAATTAGTATAACCAAACTATAGCAGAAAATATATAATCTATTCTTACTAATACTGTTTATTTTTTATAATTAACTCACAGTACTCTTTTGCATGGTAAGATATAATGATATCTGCACCTGCTCTTTTAAATCCAACCATAGTTTCACACATAACTCTTTCATAATCTATAAGTCCAGCTTTTTCTGCATTTTTAAGCATAGCATACTCTCCACTTACATTATACACAGCCAATGGTAAGTTTGAGTTATTTCTAATATCTCTTATAATATCAAGATAAGCAAGTGCAGGTTTTACCATAAGTATATCCGCACCCTGTTTCTCATCTTCAAGTGACTCTTCAATCGCTTCTAGTCTATTTGCTGGATCCATTTGATACATCTTTCTATCACCCTTACTAGGTGTCGATTCTGCAACATCTCTAAAGGGTCCATAATAACCACTTGCAAACTTTGTACTATATGCCATAATTGGTAGGTTCTCATATCCATTTGCATCTAGTGCAGTTCTTAGTGTTTCAATAATACCATCCATCATACCACTTGGTGCTATCATATCAACTCCAGCTTTTGCATGTACAAGTGCTTGCTGTGCTGAAAGTTCAAGTGTAGCGTCATTGTCAACAGTTTCTTTATCGTTTAATATTCCACAATGACCATGGTCTGTATATTCACAAAAACAAAGATCAGTTACTACAAACATATCTGGAAACTCTTTTTTTATAGCCTTTATAGTTCGACTTATGATACTATTTTCACATAAACACTCACTACCTACACTATCTTTTACATCAGGTATTGCAAATAAAATAATAGAGTTTAATCCAATAGTTCTTATATAAGCACACTCTTTTACAATCTCATCAATAGACATTTGAAAAACACCAGGCATAGATGAAACTTCATCTTTTATACCAGATCCTTCTCTTACAAAAAGTGGATAGATAAAGTCATCTGGTGTTACAATAGTTTCTTTTACAAGCCCCCTTAATGTTTCATTTATCCTTAGTCTTCTAAATCTTTTAAACATATTATCTCCTCATCATTTTATTGTATAGGTATTACTTTTATAGTCAATATGGTAACTAAATAGGGATTAAATAAGAGAATTAAGAGTATAATAATGTATAAATAAATTATTTTAAGGATATGAAGATGCAATCAGTACAGGTGGGTCAATTTAAATCAGAATTTTCTAGCAAATTTGCCTAATGCTAGAAATTTTTAAACAAAACAATAGTTTCTTGACAAGAGCAAAAGAGAAAAGTAAATTTAGATATAGTTTAGACTTTGATGAAATAGGCAGTTTTATAGATGTAGTTGATAGTAAAAATAAACCTATACCAAATATAGATTATAGAGTTTATAATGGTATAGATAGAGAGATACTACAACTTCTTCAATCTGCTAAAAGTGAAGATTTTTTTAATATTAGTTGGGATGAGCAAAGTGATAATATATATCTACATAATCATCTAAAAATATTGGAACTTTTAAGATATAGCGATAAGCTCTATTATAAAAATAAAAATATAGTATTTGATGAGGGAATAGAAAAGTTACAATTAAAAGTTATAAAAAAAGATGATAAATTTATAACATATCCAACTATTAAACAAAAAGATGAATTTAAATTTTTAACATCATCTTATATTTTAATAGATGATAAAATCC
>JAYEPD010000193.1:4838-5992 GCA_034723675.1 Campylobacterota bacterium | reverse complement strand
AGTTCGCTTGACAGTGC
This sequence comes from Campylobacterota bacterium, assembly GCA_034723675.1. Taxonomy (GTDB): domain Bacteria; phylum Campylobacterota; class Campylobacteria; order Campylobacterales; family Arcobacteraceae; genus JAIOSF01. Next base: position 5,975 of record JAYEPD010000193.1, on the reverse strand, counting down.
TATCTCATTTAATATTTTTAATACAAAATCCATCTTCTCTTTTGCTTTTTTTGATATTTTATCAAACAAAATATTAGCATCAATAAGAGGTTTATCAATAAAAGAGTTTATCCCTAAATCAATCGCTTTTTTCAATATACTTAAATCTGTTAATGAAGTAAGAAATATAATAGTTTGCTCTTTATTTATGGATCTTATTTCCTCACTCATCTCTAAACCATTCATAACAGGCATATTAACATCACTTATAATTATATCAATATCTTTACTTTTATAAATATCTAATGCTATCTTTCCATTTGATGCTATATAGACTTTTTCAACTTTTTCTTGAAGTAACTAATTCATATATTCTTGTGTATCAAGATCATCTTCGACATATAATAGTGTTATCTTTTCTAGCATATTAGACCATCTTAGTATTTAAATCTTACTTATTATATAATACAAATCTAAAAAGTATAATAATATCAACAATTTTGTGAAAGTTATACATTTATAATATATATTTATAATGTAATATATAGTATTATATAGCTATATACATTAAAAAGGGACAAGATGAAAAAGAATTTTTTAAAAGCGATGGATTTTAGACATGCTTGTAAAGTATTTGATGAAACAAAAAAAATATCCAATGAAGATATAAACTTTATATTAGAAGTTGCAAGAAAATCTCCATCATCATTTGGTATGGAGGGGTGGAAGTTTTTAGTAATAACCAATGAAAAGTTAAAAGAAAAAATTAGACCTTTTTGTTGGGATCAAGTGCAAATAACATCTTGTTCACATCTTGTTGTTGTACTATGTGCAATAGAAAATTTAAAAGTAGAAAGTGGAGTACCTTTAAAAAGATTTCAAAGAAGAGGACTAGATAAAGAAGCTACAAATAACTATATAAATGTGTATAAAAATCATTTACAAGAAACATTGAGTAGTGATGAAAATATATATTCTTGGAGTTCAAAACAGAGCTATATAGCAGTGGGGAATATGATGAGTGCAGCAGCTTTTATAGGTATAGATAGCTGTCCTATAGAGGGGCTTGAAAAAGAAAATGTAGAAAAGGTATTGGATTTAGATACTAATAAATTTCAATTATCTATGATACTAACATTTGGGTATCGTATAAATCCC
>JAYEPD010000193.1:0-4738 GCA_034723675.1 Campylobacterota bacterium | reverse complement strand
TTTTTATTACTCTTTTTATATGTGGTTGAAGATGTGTTAATATCTCATACTCTATAGTATCATGAATTTTTGCTAAATTTGTAACATCATTAAATACACAAATCTCATCATCATCACCTTCTACAGTTAAGCCATCCATAGATACTCTACCTAATATCTCTTTTTTATTTGATATATAAGCTTTTTTTCTCTCGTTTAATCTAAAAAAACCATCTCCATACCCAATATCATAGTTTGAAAACTTTCCATCTTTTATAACTTTATAAGTTGCTCCATAACCTATAGAATCACCAACTTTCAACTCTCTTGTACTTATTTTATTGGCATACAATGACAATACTGGTTTTAAATTGTTTTTATAAGTTTGAGTATAACCATAAAGTCCAATTCCAATTCTAGCTATATCATATAAACTATTATTGACTTTTGATACACCTGAACTATTTGCACAATGTATTCTAAAAGGGGTTTTTATCTTTTTTTTTATCTGTTTTATAACATCTAAAAATATTTTTTCTTGTATAGTAGTAGAATCATTCTCTTCATCAGAACAACAAAAATGTGTAAAAACGCCATTTAGTTTTAGTTCTCTTTTTTTTACTATATCAATAGCTTCATCTATTTTAGATGTCATTATTCCATTTCTACTCATACCTGTATCTATTTTTAACTCTATAGGAGTATTTTGTGGACAAATTTGTAAGTATTCTATAGAGTTTATAGAAAATATGTAGTTCGTAGGGTAATTCTCTTTTGGGTTTTCATAAAGTATAAGTATTGTTTCAAAGTTGTATTTATTGGCTATATTGGCTTCTAGAATATTTCTAACCATAGTATGATTTATACCATAAGCCAATGATAGAGAAGCCATCTCTTCTAATCCATGACCGTAAGCATTATCTTTTAAAGCTATACAAAGTTTACTTTTATCACCTAGAAGATCACTATAAAAATCTGCATTATTAAAAAATGCTTTTTTGTCTAAACTAATAAATCCCATTTTATATTTTGATTCTCATTTTAAGGGGATACTCCATTTTTGATAATATGCAACTACTCGTAAAATAACACCAAATAAAAAAATGATGGCGATATTTAGAGGTAGAAGTATATCAAAACTATTTAAAAGATATACTAAAAGAGCAACAACTATAGATACACTGCCATAGAAACCTGTTTTAAATATAAAAGGAACCTCATTGATAATAATATCTCTTATAATTCCACCACCAACAGCAGCTGCAAAAGAGACCATCAAAACACCTGCAAAATTAAAGTTATGATTTAGTGCTACTAATGCACCTGTAATTGAAAAGGCAACCAATCCTATAGAATCACTCACTATAAAATATGGTTTTGTTTCTATAGAATCTCTTCTATGAACTTTAAAAGATATTAAGATTAATAAAACTATAAATACTACAAGAGCAGGGGCTGTATGTGTAAAAGTATATGGTGAAACACCAACGGTAATATCTCTTAAAATTCCACCACCAAGAGCTGTTAAAAATACTGCTATTAAAACACCTAAAAGATCAAGATTATTTTTAACAGCAGTAGAAAAACCACTTAAAGCAAAAGCTATTATACCTATAAACTCTGCAACTTCAAACATAATATGGTTTTATGTTTTAGTGGTCTAAAATTTGTTCTAAAAATAGTTTTAATCTATCACTTTGAGGATTATGAAAAAACTCTTCTGGAGTGTTCTCTTCAACAATCTGTCCATCTGCCATAAAAATAACTCTATCAGCTACTTTTTTAGCAAAACCCATCTCGTGAGTTACACATACCATAGTCTTATCTTCAGTTGAGAGTTCCATCATTACATCAAGAACTTCTGAAATCATCTCAGGGTCAAGAGCTGATGTTGGTTCATCAAAAAGCATAATTTTTGGATTTGCACATAAAGCTCTTGCTATTGCAACTCTTTGTTTTTGACCACCACTTAATTGATTTGGGTATTTGTCAGCCTGATCTGCTATATTTACCCTTTCAAGGTATTTCATAGCTGTTTCAATTGCCTCTTTTTTTGGTTGTTTGTGTACATGTGTTGGTGCTAATATCAGATTATCTAAAATAGATAGATGTGGAAAAAGCTCAAAATGTTGAAAAACCATAGCAACTTCACTTCTTACTTGCTTTATCTTTTTTACATCATCAACTAACTCAGTTCCATTTACATTGATACTACCTTCTTGAAATGTTTCAAGATAGTTCATACATCTAGTAACTGTAGATTTACCACTACCTGAGGGTCCACAAATTACAAGAATTTCACCTTTTTTAATATTTAGGTTTATATCTTTTAAAACATGGAAATCTCCATACCATTTATTTAAATCTTTTATCTCTATTATATTTTCTTCACTCATTTTATTTTCCTATTATATTACTATTTATTATTTGTATTAAATTTATCTTCTAAAAATTTACCATATTTTGAAAGTGAGAAACAAAAAAACCAAAATATAATTGTAACAAAAACATATCCTTCAGTTTCATATCCCATCCATAAAGTATCACTTCCTGTTAAATGTACCATTGCAAGAAGATCAAAAAGTCCAATTATAAGTACAAGAGTAGTATCTTTAAATAAAGATATTGAAGCACCTACTAGATTTGGAATAGCCACTTTTAGTGCTTGTGGAAGTATTACTAAAAGCATCTTTTCCCAATAAGATAGACCTAAAGAATCAGCTGCTTCATATTGACCTTTTGGAATAGCTTGCAAACCACCTCTTACAACTTCTGCTATATACGCAGCTTGAAATAAAGTGATACCTATCAAAGCTCTTAAAAGTTTATCAAATGTCATCCCTTCAGGAAAAAACAATGGTAAAATAACAGATGCCATAAATAAAATAGATATAAGTGGTACACCTCTTATAAACTCAATATAACCAACACTTAAGTTTCTAATTATTGGTAGATTTGAAGCTCTACCAAAAGCCAATACTATTCCAATAGGAAAAGCAACAACTATACCAACAGATGCTACAATGATAGTGAGTGTAAGACCACCCCATTTATCTGTAGGGATAGTTTCTAATCCAAAGTATCCACCACTTATAAGTATAAATGCTATGATAGGGTATATACAAAAAATAGCTAATTTTTGGACAAAACTTTTACCCACATATTTAAACAATAATCCAAATACAAAAAACAATGCAAATGCTGTATTGATACGCCAATATTCACTTTCAGGGTAAAATCCATATATAAACAATGTGAATTTTTGGGCTATAAATACCCAACAAGCACCATCTCCTGTACAATCTGCTCTTGTGCTACCCACAAAATTAGCATCTATTATAGCCCATTGTACAAATGGTGGTATAACCAAAAATATAAATGAGATACCCAATAGAGTCAATGCAGTATTTAAAGGTGTAGATAGAAGATGTTCTACTATCCATCTAATAGGTCCTCTTAAGTTTGAAGGGGCTGGTCTAGCTTCTTTTAATTGATATGTTGCCATCTTATCTCCCCTTTATTTCCATTTTTTTGTTTATTATATTTAATATAAGTGAAATAAATAAACTTATTGTTAAATAAACTGCCATTGTGATCAAAATAATCTCTATAGCTTGTCCTGTTTGATTTAGACAAGTTCCTGCAAAAACCGTTACAAGTTCAGGATACCCAATAGCTGTTGCTAAAGATGAGTTTTTTGTAAGATTTAGGTATTGATTGATTATTGGTGGTATTGATATTCTTATTGCTTGTGGTAAAACAACTAATTTTAGTGATTTATAACTTGATAAACCAAGCGAAGAAGCAGCCTCTTTTTGACCTACTGGAACTGCTTCAATACCACTTCTTATAGCTTCAGCAATATAAGTTGCTGTATATATACTAAGTGCAAAAGTTAAAGCTAAAAATTCAGGGCTATAACTCATACCTCCACCAAAATTAAAACCTCTTAAAGCAGGATTATCAAGAGTCATTGGACTTCCTGCTACAAAATATGTAATAAGAGGCAATAGTATAAGTATACCTAAACTAGCTCTTATAAGTGGAAACTCCTCTCCTGTATCATCAAATCTTTTAATTGCCCATTTTCTTAAGTAATAAACAACTGCAATCGCAATAACAAAAGATATAGTAACAAAAATAAAACCACTTTCTAAAATAGGTTTTGGGACATAAAAACCACGATTATTTAAGAACATATTTAGACCTAAATCTAAACTTTGTCTAGGACTTGGAAGTGCTGCTAGAACAATATTGTACCAAAAAAGAATTTGTAATAATATAGGTATATTTCTAAAAAACTCTATATACCACAATGATAACTTTGCTATTATAAAGTTTTTTGATAGTCTAGCAACCCCTACAACTACACCAATAATTGATGCAAAAAAAATACCTACAAAAGATACCATTAGGGTATTTAAAATACCTACATAAAATGCATCAAGATATGTAGATGTTGAATCGCTATATGGTATAGGTGATTCTGCTATACCAAAACCTGCTGTTTGATTAAAGAAATCAAATCCTGTTGTTATGCCTCTTTGTTCTATATTAGTAAATAGATTTGTAGTAATATACCACAAAAAAGCAACTAACCCTATGACTGTAAGTAGTTGGAAAAATATTCCCCTAAATTTTTGGTTGTTTAAAATTGACAAGATAACCCTTTTATTTGAAATTTACAAAAAACACTCAAGATATCTCCTGAGTATTTTGTTTTGTTTAGATTTTATGATTATCTAAATGGTGGTGAGTA
>JAYEPD010000192.1:2134-6040 GCA_034723675.1 Campylobacterota bacterium | reverse complement strand
ATGTGGATGGGGTACTAGGATTCGAACCTAGGAATGGTAGCACCAAAAGCTACTGCCTTACCACTTGGCGATACCCCAATGTGTTTTAAAGTTCGGAATTATAGTCTAAAAAATAATATTTGTCAAGTAAATTTATGATAAATATTATTTTTTTTGATATAATATTAAAAATTTAAGAACAATATTAATACAAAGGCAAAATAGATGTCAGCAATAAAAAGAGTAGAAGAAGCGATAGAAGAGATAAAAAAAGGAAATATGATCATCATGCTTGATGATGAAGGTAGAGAAAATGAGGGTGATTTGGTTTATGCAGCTGCTTTAAGTGATGATCAAAAAGTAAACTTCATGGCAACACATGCAAAAGGTTTGATTTGTGTTGCAGTTACAAAAGAGACTGCAAATAAACTAGAACTAAATCCAATGGTGACAACTAATACATCATCTTATGAGACTGCATTTACTGTTTCTGTTGACTGTGCAAAAGCAAGTACTGGTATAAGTGCAGGTGAAAGAGATGATACAATAAGAATATTGGCAAACCCAATAAGTAAACCATCTCAATTAGTAAGACCAGGACATATCTTTCCACTTATAGCAAAAGATGGTGGTGTATTGGTTCGTACAGGTCATACAGAGGGTTCTATAGATCTTTGTAAATTATCAGGACTTGCAGGTGAAGCAGTGATTTGTGAGATTATGAAAGAGGATGGAACAATGGCTAGAAGAGATGATCTTGATATATTTGCAGACAAACATAATATGAAGCAAATTTATATATCTGATATTGTTGAATATAGAATGGCACATGAATTACTTGTAAGTGAAGTATCTAGTGAAGAGATTGAATTTTTTGGACATAATGTAACTAAAAAAATATTTAAAGATCATCTTGAAAACAACCATACAGTTATAAAATTTGGTGAGACACAAGATAGTAGTTTGGTAAAGTTTCATAATATTGAAACAGATATAAATTTATTTTTAAATGATGAAAAATTAAATTCTATGTTAAAATCAATTAACTTTTTACAAAGTAAAGGTGGATTTCTTATATTTTTAGAAGATAAACATAAAAACAAAGAGAATATGAAAGATTTTGGTATAGGGGCTCAAATACTAAATGTACTTGGGGTAAAAGATATAAAACTTATCACAAGTGGAAGTAAACACTCTTTTGTTGGATTAAATGGATTTGGTCTTACTATAAAAGAGCTTATTGCATTAGAGGGATAAAAACTTTCTCTCTTTTTATTTTTTATTAGTAACTATATATAGATATAATTAATGTTATCTCAATTTAGCAGTAAGCTTTACTTAAGATTAACAAAGAAATTACGCGTGATTAGAAGATTAAGAGCCATATATCAATATATTGTAAGATGAAAATATATAAAAAACTACTTTGCAAGTAAAGCTATTTCCTTTAATCTTAAGTAAAGCTTACTGCTAAATTGAACTAACTTAAACACCAAATAATATAAGTAGCACAGGTAATAGTAAAAGATCTGCAACTATAGCCATAAACATAGCAATCATAGTTAATATACCAAAATATATTGTTGGTATAAAGTTTGATAACATCAATATAGAAAACCCTATCATAATAATAGTTGATGTATAAAACATAGCTCTTCCTATACTTCTATGAGCATTAAATATAGAAAGTTTCAAATCATCTGTTTGTTTATATTCAAGTTTAAATCTATGAATATAATGGATAGTGTCATCAACAGCAATACCTATACTAATAGCAGCAATAGTTATAGTCATAATATCTAAAGGTATATCCATCCAACCCATAAAACCAAATATAACAGCAACTGGTGTTGTATTTGCTATGATTGCTACAAGTGCTATTTTTAAACTTTTAAACAAAACTAAAAACATTATAAATAAAATAAGTACAACTATCCCTATTGTTTTGATTTGTGAATCAAACAATGATTGAAGCATATTGTTATAAATCACCAATAAATTTGAAATATTGTACTCTTGATATGTTGGGTTAATCATATCTTTTAAATCTTTATCTATCTCTTTTAACAACTTATCTCGCTGTAATCCTTTCATACTATCTATAACTCTACAACTAATTCTTGCCATATTATGTTCTATATTTACATAAGGAGATATGATAATGTCTCTGTATTCTTGTGGCAACTCTTTATAAATCAAATTTATTGTTAAACCATCCATCTCAACATCATCGTTTAAAGCTTTTCCAACTTCTAATAAAGTAGCCAATGATAAAACTTTTCCAACTGGTTCTAAACTATCAAGATAATAATGAACCTCTTTTATCTTATCCATTTTTGAAGAGGTAAACCAATAATTTTTTTTATCTTCTGTATCTGATTCAAACTCATCTGCAAATTCATCTAGTTCGTCATCTTCAGATGTTACAACCTCTATTTTCTCTATCTCATCACTTTGTTCTTTAAAAGTTATAACAACATCTAAAGGAGTTGTACCACCCAACTTTTGATCTATTTGTTTCATCCCTTGATATATCTGTGTTGATTGTTTAAAGTAATCTATAAAGCTATTTTCAACTCTTAATTGATTTGCACCTGTTATAGAAAATAAAATAACTACAAAAGCTATAAATAAAATAGTTTTTTTATAATGATATGCAATATGTGCAACTTTTAGTGTGATAGGATTATCTTCTTTTAAATCTCTATTTTTACCCTTTCCTAAAAACAATAAAATTATAGGAAAAAGTATAAATGTAGTAACCAATGATATAACAATACCAAAACTCATCATCCATCCAAAGTTAATAATAGGTAATATATCACTAAATACCAATGAACTAAAACCAGCAATCGTAGTAATAATAACAAAAAAAGATGGTTTTGCCATAGATGCAACACTATTTATCAAAATATTTTGATGTGTATCATGATGATTGTTTTTATATACCTCTTTATATTTTATGATAAGATGAACCACCAATGACATATTCATAATAAGTTGTAAAGATACAAAGTTAGATGATACTACAGTTATCTCCCATCCAAATAAAGCCAAAAATCCACTTGTAATAACAATAGATATAAAAGATATAAATAGTGGAATAAATACCCATCTTATCTCTCGTAAAAGAGTATATAAAATAGCTATAAGTAAAATAACGATAACTATACCAAAAGTTTTTAAGTCATACTTTACAAACTCTACCATATCATCAGCAATCATACTAACTCCACCTAAATGAAGTTTTACATCATGTTTACTTTCAAAGTTTTTTAATATCTCTCTTAGCTTTAAAATATTTTGATGATTCTCTTCTCTTAATATATCTCTATGTAGTTTTTTATCTATATTATCAGCTATTTTAATATTTTCTTTTAGATTTATCATCAAAGCTGTTGTTTTAAAATCCAAACTTACAAGATTTTGTTTATATATAGCACTATTTAAAAACTCTTTTTTTGCAAGGTTTTTATCTATATCTTTTGATAATATTGTTTTAACATCACCCACCATCTCTTTAATGGCACGAGGGGGTGATTGAAGAAGTGGTACATTTACTATAGAGTTTATAGATTCTACATTTGCTACTGTTTTTATTTGTTCGCTTAAAAGTTGTATATTTTTTAAGTTTTTATCATTTAACAAATCATCTTCTATAGTATATGTTACAACTAGAAAATCTGGAGCTTTAAATTTTTTTGATATATCTCTTGTAAATGCTAAATCCTTATCATCTTCTAAAAGCAAAGTTTCTGCACTAGCATCAATACTTAACTTAAAAGCAAAAGAGAGCATAATCAAAGTAAATATTGAGACAATAGCAAAAACTATTTTTGGGTATTTAAGTAGATAATTTTTATAAAAGTTCGTTATCATATATTACTACCTTTCTTATAATTATATCATAGTTTTATTTTACTATTA
>JAYEPD010000192.1:0-2034 GCA_034723675.1 Campylobacterota bacterium | reverse complement strand
AAAACATCTCCTACTTTATAAGTGGCTACACCCTTAGGAGTCCCTGACATAATAATATCACCATCTTCAAGTTCCATAAATGTTTGTATCTCTTCTAACATCTCTTGTGGTTTGTATATCATCAAATCATAGTTTGCAAACTGTACCAAACTATCATTTATAAATAATTCTAGTTTTAATTTTGTCACATCACCATCGAATAAAACAAATTCACTTAAAACAGCACTTTTATTAAAAGCTTTTGCTCTCTCCCACGGTAAACCTTTAGATTTCATTTTATTTTGAATATTTGCTTTTGTTAAGTCAAGTCCAAATCCGATACCTTTTATCTTTTTATTTTCAATTAAAAAACAGATTTCACCCTCAAATCTTGTATCAGGTGTAAAGAAGTATAGAGTATCACTAATAGCTGAATTTGGTTTGTTAAATACTACCATTGTATCAGGTGTTTCATTGTTAAGTTCTTGTATATGTTCTACATAATTTCGTCCTATACATACAACTTTTGATGGTGTTATATACTCTTTATTATATATTATTTTATTCATTTTTTATCCTTTTTAATTTTAAGGGAATATTAACTTTTATTGTAAAAGTAATTTTATAGACATTGCAAAACTTATTATAACTATAAGTGGTCTTATTATTTTACTACCATTTTTTATAACCAATTTTGCACCAATTGTTGCTCCTATAATCTGTCCAATACCCATAATCAATCCTGCTATAAAATATATCTCTGCAAAATATAAAAAAAATAACAAAGATCCAAAGTTTGTAGTAAAATTCAATACTTTTGTTTGGGCTGTTGCTTGTGATATGTTTAAGCCAAGTAAAAATATAAATGCAATAGTAAAAAATGAACCAGTTCCAGGACCAAAGAAACCATCATAAAAACTAATACCAAAAACCACTACAGCAGTAAAAAATAATATTGATACAATCTTGTGTTTTTCTATTTGCCCTACATTTTTAGAAAATAAAAAATAAAACCCAATAGCTATAAGTAAAATAGGTATAGCTTTTTGTAAAATAGATGAATCAATTTGTAATAATGTAAAACTTCCTACAATAGAACCTATAAATGCAACTAATATCATCCACTTTATTTCATATAAATCTACAAACTTTTTTCTTATAAAATAAAGCGATGCACTAAATGTTCCAAATACTGATTGAAATTTATTTGTAGCAAGTGCAGATATAGGTGACATACCTGTAGATAAAAGTACAGGTATAGTTATAAGTCCACCACCACCTGCAATAGTATCTATAAGTCCTGCTAAAATAGCAACTGTAAATAATAACGTAATAATCTCTATAGATAGTGATTCCAAAATATCCCTTAAATAATCTTTTGAAGTAATTATATCGAATTATATTTTTTATCTCTTGTATAAAATTGACTTTTGGTACTTAGAAGGTGGTAACGCAAAAGATTTCTTGAAAAATTTTGATAGATGACTTTGATCATAAAAGCCAACTTCAGATGCAATATATGATAAGTTAGCACCAGAAGATTTTTGTAGTAGATTTTTTGCCCTATTCACTTTTTCATTCATCAAAAAAGCGTGTGGTGAGAGACCATACTCTTTTTTAAATATTCTTACTATATATTCTTTATTATATCCCACAAAATTTGATATATCTTCTAAAGTTAGTTGTTCATCTGTATTATCTAGGATATATTGTTTTACTATTTTTGCTATTTTATTTGCCATAGTATTTTTAGATAAGCCTACCATTCCATAATTAGTTGAAATTTTATTAAAAAAAAATTTTATTTTATTTTGTACATCTAAAGTATCAGTAACACTTAAATATTCACAAAGATTGATAAAATCTTCATATAAATTTTTATTTTTGAGTATATTTTGTTGAAAATATATATTAGAAAATTGTTCTTTTACCCAATGGTCATAAAAATGTAAAGTGTAATAATCGTATGAGGGTATATCTGTATTTTTTGAGATATGTACTTGGTGTTTGTTATATACAACTATCTGATTTATCTCCAAAAACTCTCTTTTTTTA
>JAYEPD010000191.1:0-6063 GCA_034723675.1 Campylobacterota bacterium | reverse complement strand
AATAAATTGTAATTGTCTTGTAACTATATTCAACTATAATTTACTATAATTATTTTATACTGTAACTATAATTTTACAAGGTTGTTTATGATTGAGTTTTTAATTTTTTTGATAATTATCTCTATTGCTTTAGCATTTATTCGCTTTATAAAAGGTCCTTTATTAGCAGATAGAGTTGTAGCATTTGACACTATGAGTATCATCGCTGTTTCTTTACTTGTTGTTTTAAGTGTTAGTTATAAAAATTCTTTATATTTAGATGTAGCTTTTGTATTTGCATTGATAGGTTTTATTGGAACTATAGTATTTGCAAGGTTTAATGTAATAAACCATGATAAGGATAAATATGAATAATATTTTAATCTATTTAGGCTATCTATTTATATTTATTGGTTCACTATTTCTTATATTAGCAGCACTTGGATTATTAAGGATGCCTGATACTATTTCAAGAATGCATGCAGGAACAAAAGCTTCAACTTTAGGAACTATTTTGGTTATATTGGGTGCTATTTGTATAGAACCATCTTTATGGTTAAAGCTTATCTTACTTGCACTTTTTATACTACTTACAAACCCATTATCCTCCTCAATACTTGCACGAAGTACATATCTAAAAGATGGGTTTTTTACTAAAAAAGACTCTTTTCATATAGATGAGATGAAGGACAAAGAATGATAGGTATAATTATAACTCTTATTTTTTTTGCACTTATTATTTTATCTTTTATGATTGTATCTAACAAAGATTTATCACATAGTGTTATTTTATTTATGGGATTTGGACTTGGTTGTACTATTTTATATTTTATATTTTCAGCTCCAGATGTTGCTCTAACAGAAGCAGTAATTGGCGCTGGACTTAGTAGTGTTGTATTTTTAGTAGCTATTCTTCAAACTACAAAAAAAGAGAAAGAGATACAATGATAAATATAAAAAAAGAGATACCTTTAAAAACTATCATCTTTAGTTTATTTATATCGTTTATGATAGTTTTACTTTTAAGTATCATACTAAATACATCTCATACTTCAAACTCTTTAGGTATAGAACTTTTAAAAATCAATGAGACTCAAACACAAAGTGCAAATGCAGTAACTTCAGTGGTTACATATTTTAGAGGTCTTGACACTTTAGGAGAAGTTACTATACTTTTTTTAGCAGTGTTTGGTATAGGATTTGGACTTGATAAAAACAAAGAGAGGTTAAATATATTTAGTTATAGAAACACCCTACTTCAAACAGGAGTAAAAGTTTTATTTCCATTGATTATATTGTTTGGTATTTATATCATAATACATGGTCATATAAGTCCTGGTGGAGGTTTTCAAGGTGGTGTTATAATTGCATCTGCTTTTTTGTTGAAGTTTTTAGCATATGGAGATAAGTTTTCATTAAATCACAACATTATAACTATATTTGAATCATTAAGTGGTTTTAGTTTTATACTTGTAGGTATCTTAGGTGTTATAACTTTAGATATGTTTTTTGCTAACTTTTTACCATTAGGAGAGATGGGAGATCTTTTTAGTTCTGGGATTATACCACTTATATATATTTTTGTTGGTTTAAAAGTAGCTGCTGAGATAACAGTATTAGTAGAATATATTTTAAAGGTTAAAGATGCTTGATATATTTAATGATACAACTTATTTACATAGTGTTATAACTATTGGTTCTTTTATAATATTTGGTATTGCAATAGTTGGAGTATTATCTAAAAAAAATCTCATTAAAATATTTTTATCTTTAGCTTTAGCAGAAGCTAGTTTGTTTTTATTTTTTATAGGAAATCATTTTGAGGTACAAAAAACTGCCCCAATTGTATCTAATGGAGTTGATAAATTTAGTGTTACTATGGCTGACCCTGTACCTCAAGCTATGATACTTACTACTATTGTTATAGCTATTGCTATTTTGGCTCTTGCTATCTCATTTGTGATAAACTACTATAAACTTAGTTCAAATCTTGATATAGATAAGATGGATGAATTTACTGAACAATTAACTAAGAAAGAGAACAGATGAGTTTAGTATATTTTATAGCACTACCGATACTTGCCTCTTTTTTAACACCTCTTTATAAAAACTATTTAAGGTATATATCTGTATTGTTAAATATCATACTTTTATATATAGCTTTTAGTTTTTCATCTTTGTTACCACTTACGCAATATATAGGATTTGATTCAGCTTTAAGTATCTCTTTTATTTTAGATAAGGCTTCACTATTTTTTGTATCTTTATTTATCTTAGTTATGTTACTTTTTTCTATCTTTAACTTAAAAGAAAAGTCCAACAAAGCTATCTTTATACTTACAAATCTACTCTTAGCAGGTGTTTTAGGTCTTGTTTTAAGTGGTGATATTTTTAATATATATATTTTCTTTGAGATAGCAAGTGTTAGTGCATATATCTTAACAACACTAAACAAAGATAAGTTAGCATATAGTGGGGCTATAAGATATATGATAATAGGCTCTATTGCTTCTATATTTTTACTACTTGCTATTATGCTTATATATTTAAATATTGGTTCTTTAAATCTTATTGCTATATCCAAAGAGTTTTCAACTATAGATGAAAAAATACAGTTTTTAATACTTCTTAGTTTATTTATAGGATTTGGAATAAAAGCAGAAATTTTCCCTCTAAATTTTTGGGTGCCAGATATATATCAAGCATCAAGTTCTAAAGTTGCTTCACTTTTTAGCTCAATATTATCAAAGTCATACATCTTTGTATTTTTTCATATAGCTTATATCTTACAAATAGATTCAAAATATTTTAATTTTTTAGTTATTTTAGGTCTTATCTCTTTTATAATATCTGAAATATCAGCTTTAAGTAGTAAAGAGACAAAAAGAGTATTTGCATACTCAACTTTAGGACAACTTGGTATATTGTTTTTGGCATTTTCTTATGGTGATGTAGATATATTAACAGGTGCTATTTTTTTAGTAGCTATTCACTCTATAACTAAACTGATGTTATTTTTATCTTTAGATATACTTGAAACTAGATTTAACTCAACTAAAACAGAGATATTTAAACAGTTTAACTCTTTGTTTTTAACTATCATCTTTGCTATTGGATTTTTATCTCTTTTAGGTATTCCACCTTTTGGGGGCTTTATAGCTAAACTTACTATCTTAAAAGGTTTAGCATCACTACAAGAGTACCTCATCATTGGTATTATTTTAGTGATATCTTTGGTTGAAGCTGTTTATTTTTTCAGACTTTTAGGATACACAAGAGAGACTACAGATATAAATAAAAAAGATATTCAAATACCTTTTATACAAAAAAGTATTTTATCATTTATAGCTATTTTGATTTTATATCTAGGTATATCTCCACAAGAATTTTTAAGTATCTGTTTTGATGTAGCAAGTCTATTTTTAGAAGGGGCAAAAGATGTTTAATACTATATTTTCATTTGGTATCACCCCTTTAGGAAATCTATTTTTTGCTTTAACACTTATAGTATTTTTATCTCTATTTATAGTTAAAAATGAAAACAGAAGTATACCTCTTCATATACTACTTTTAACTTCACTTGGATTTATATTTTATGCTAAAGATTTTATAACATTTTTTATTGGTTGGGAAGTTATGGGATGGTGTAGTTACTTTATCATCTCCCAAACTGCTAAAAGAGAAACTTTACAAAAATACATAGTGTTTAATATAGCTGGTGCATTTGCACTTTTAGGTGCTATTGTTCTTATATATGGGGCAAGTGGTGGTTTTATATATGAAAAGATAGATTTTAATACAATATCTTCTAGTACTACACTAGCTATCTCTATTTTAGTTTTAATTGCAGTTTTTATAAAATCAGGAATCGTACCATTTCACCATTGGATAGTAGATACATATCAAGAGTCAAATCATATCTTTAGTACAATACTAAGTGCCATCATCTCAAAAGCAGGTATTTTTGCTTTTATTTTGATATTTGGACAAATCATCACTTTTGAAAAGTTAAATGAGATACTATTTTTAGTTGTAGCTTGGGCTGGTGTTATAACCTCTATAATTGCAACTTTTAAAGCAATATCTCAAGATGATATGAAAAGACTTTTGGCATACTCTTCTATAGCTCAAATTGGATATATCATAACTATATTGGCTGTGTTAAATAGTGTAGCATTTGAAGCTGCACTTTATCATACTATAATTCACACCTTTGTGAAGCTTTTACTTTTTGTAAATATAGCTGCTATTATTTATGTAACTAAACAAACAAAGTTTAGTAAGCTTGGTGGTTTACTTTACACTTACCCTTTACAGTTTGTTTTACTAGTAATTGGTATCATTACACTTGCAGGTATGCCACCATTGGGTGGATTTTCTAGTAAGTTTTTGATATATACAACACTACTTACACAAGAAAAAGCATTACTTTTAGTTGCTGTTATGTTTAGCTCTGCATCTGCTTTTTTATACTGTTATAAACTTGTCTATGGGATATACTTAGGTCAAAAGAGTTCAAAAGTAGAATACAAAAAAATACCTCTTAGTTTTTATATACCACAAGTTATCAGTGCTATTGTTCTTGTAGTTTTAGGGATGTTTCCATCACTTATAGTACCTCTTTTTAATAATGTACTATCTTCTATATCTTTAGAAACTATACAATTTATAGATATATATACTTTAACTACACCATTTGCATCTTTTAATGGCTTTACTGTTATGTCATCGTTTATAGTACTCTTTATCATTATCTTTATAGTATTTATAAGTTTGAAAAACAAAACTGTAAAAACAAAAGATAGATATGATATAAGCTATTGTGGAGAAGTTCCAGATGAAAATTCAAACTTACATTATGGATATAGCATGGGAAATGAACTAAAAAGAATAAGTTTTATAAAAGTTATTTTAAATAATAGTTCAAAATATCTATGGGATAAAATCACAAATATCACAAAAGATATCTCAATAGTAGTAAAAAAACTATATAGCTTAGATAGCCAAACTGTTGTTTTAATAGGTCTTATATTTTTTACAGTTATATTGTATATGGGAGTAAAATGATGATACTAGATAGTTTTATGATGATTGTTTTAGCCTATGGTTTTGGATTTTTATATTATGGATTGTATAGAAATATAAGTGCTAGAGTTCATGGTAGATTTGGTCCATCTTTAGCTCAATCTTTTTTTGATAGTATGAAACTTTTTTCAAAAAAAACATCTACCTCTTTTGGCGCTATGTTTTATGTAGGTCCTATTATCATGGCAACTGGTGCTATTATGACTGTACTTTTTATACCATATTTAAACAATAGTGAGTCATTGGTTGGATTGAGTGCTTATGGAAATCTTATTTTGATATTGTACCTTATGGTTTTAGGACCACTTGGAAATGCACTTGGTGTTGGAAGCAATGGAAACCCATTTGGTGTTATGGGAGTTACAAGAGGTTTAACTAGACTTATTGGACTTGAACTTCCTTTTTATATTGCAGTTATTGGGTTGATGATTGCAAATCAAACTGCAGATATAAGTGTAATCATGTCAAATCAAAGCGATGAATACAATATATTTAACTATCCTTTACTTTTTATAGCTGCTTTTATATCTTTTTTAGGATTTATGGGAAAAAGTCCATTTGATGTAGTTGGTGCTCCTCAAGAGGTATATAGTGGACCTGCATCTGAGTTTAGTGGGAAGTTTTTGGCTCTAGCACTTTCTCAAAGTGCAATATTCTCTTTTGCAAAACTTTTACTTATGGTAAATCTTTTTTTAGGTGGAGCAGATAGTTTAATAGACTTAGTTTTAAAAACATTTGTATTATTTTTAGCAGCTGTATCTATAGGAAATGTATATGCAAGGTTCACAACTATTCAAAGTGTTGAGTTTTTAGTAAGAATCCCTACAGTTATAGGTTTGATTGGATTGTTAAGTACCTCCAACTAACATTTATAACTTCAATAGTTGCACCTGTTTTTTCAACTATCTGTTTTGTCATATGAAGTCCTACCTCTGAACCTCCTGTTTTTTCTTTGGTGGTGAAGTTTGATTTATCACAATTGACATTTATTTCTATATT
>JAYEPD010000190.1:3059-6070 GCA_034723675.1 Campylobacterota bacterium | reverse complement strand
TCTAACTCTTTAGATACAACAATAGCATCAAATGGTGCTTTTAAAATTGTTTTTTCTAGTAGTGCTTCTTGATATTGTACTTGGGCATTTGCACTTTCAAAAGCATTTGCATATTTATCAAACTTTGCTTGGTCTATTATATTTTTGATTTTTACTTGTCTATCATAATCTTTTTTTGCAAACTTTAAATTTGTTTTATGAATATTTAACATAGCTTTTACATCTTTGTTTTGTAGCACTGCTAAACTATCACCTTTTTTTACTAAACTTCCTACATCTACATATATCTTATCTATAATTCCACCACTACTAAAAGCGACATTAGCCACTCTTGAAGCCTCAACATCAAATGTTGCATAGATAGACTCTGCGTACAAACTTCCAGCTAACAATAAACCAATTAATACTTTTTTCATTTTATATACTCCCATAAATTTTTTCCACTATGATAAATGATATTTGCTTTTTTTATCTCTAAATCATACTTCGCACTTTTCAATACACTTATTGCATTGTACTTTTCACTTAAAGCTTCTAGATAAGTTACATTTTCTACTAAACCATTTTGATATTTTACCTCTATAGTATCATAAGTACTATTTGCAGCATCTAGTCCAGCATTTGCTGATGTGATTTTTAACTTTGCTATCTCATAAGATTTTAATGCAAGTTTTAAATCTACACTTGCTTTGTTTTTTTCATATTCATATTTTGATTTTAAAGCTAGATATTGTTTATATACACTTTGCTCTGCTTTATTTGTAGCACCAAAATCAAACAACTTCCATGCAAAACTTATCTTCAATATATTTTGAGAGTCTATTGCACCACTTTGCCATGTTTGATTATCATAATCCATCTCATAAGAGTAATAAGTATTATCTAAACTTACCATAGGGTAGTTTGAACTTCCACTTGCTTTTGCATTTGCTAAAACTGAATCCATTTGATACTCTAGTGCTTTTATATCTGCTCTTAGTGTTTCATCACTTGTTAAAAATTCTTTTATATTTGAACCTTTTGAGATATTTACATTTTGAAGAGTTAGATACTCTAAGTTGTGTAGTATAGTTTGAATTTGCAGTTCTATTTCGTGTAGTGTTACATTTGCTATTTGAACCCTTGATATTATTTTATCAACTTCATCACTCGTAGTTGTTCCAGCTTCTAAGAACTTCTGTAATCTTTTTTCTTGTGCATTTAAAGTCTCTATCTCTTTTTGTTTTGCATCTTTTGCAGATAACAAAGATAGATAATTGAAATAATAGTTTATAACTTGTAAAGATATACTATTTTTCAATGACTCTAAATTTTGTTCACTATTTTTGATGTTTGATTTTAAAGAGTTATATCTATGCCCTTTAGCACCACCATCATATAATGTCATATTGATATTTGCATATCCTACTGTTGAACTTGATGGTGTAGTGATAGTTTCTTGGCTTGCATTACTATATGTTGCTCCAATAGTAACTTTAGGAAGATATGTACCTTGTACACTTTCATATTGTTTTTTAGATGACTCTACATTATATGAACTTGACTTTATCAATTGATTGTTCAATGACAATTCAATAAGCTCATTTAAATCTTGTGCATATAAATAAAATGGAAATAAAAATAATAAATATTTTTTTTTCAAAACTTATCCTTTTTTTCTTTTTAACCTAACGGTTAGTTGATTTAAGGAATTTTAATATAAGTTTTATTATAATTTTATTAACCGAACGGTTAGTTAGTAAAATTTCAAGGATTATTTTGACAAAAACAAATATTTTAAAAGTAGCAACACAAGAGTTTTCAAAGTATGGATACGATGCTGTTAGTATGAATAAACTTGCCGATAAACTAAATATAAACAAAGCAACAATTTATTATCACTTTAAAGATAAGCAAAGTCTATATCAAGAGATGTTAAAAAATTTATTACATCTAAATAAAGAAATAAGTGAACAAATAATAAATAGTGATTTAGAACCAAAAGAAAAATTCAAAGAATATATTAAAAACTTTATACAGTCTGTTAAAAACAACCCACAAATAGTATCTATATCATTAAGGGAATTAGCAAATTTAGGTGCAAATGTAGACAACTCATTGGGAGATGACTTCGAACAAGAGATGAAAGACCTAAGAGCAATAGTTTTACAACTAAACTTAAAAGACAAATACAAAACAATGGATTTTTATGAACTAAAGGCAGTTATCTTAGGAACTATAAACACATACTATAGTATGCAAATGTCACATGTAGATGTCATAGGGATAAAAGACTTCAATCAAAATAGTGATGATGTTTTGAATTATCTAAATGAATTTATTTCAAATATACTTGTAGATGCACTTTGTAAAGATTAATAGTGTCAAAGGTTCCCTTAGTGAAAAAATATATTTTATTTGACAACGATGGTGTTTTAGTAGAAACAGAAATGTGGTATTTTGAAGCTAGTAAAAGAGCTTTAAAAGAGTATTTTGATTTAACTTTAGAGTTTGATGACTATATGAAGATTATGGCAAGAGGTGGAACTGCTTGGGAAAAAGCCCAAGAAAAAGGTATAAGTGAAGATAAGATTGCAATAGCAAGAAAACAAAGAAATATATACTATCAAGAGTATCTAAAAACCAAAAATTTAACTATACAAAATGTACCTGAAGTTTTAAACCAACTATCAAAAAAATACAAAATGGCGATAGTTACAACATCAAGAAGAGTTGACTTTGAAATCATACATAAAAACAGAGGTATCATAGAGTATATGGATTTTGTACTTTGTGAAGAGGATTATCATAGAGCCAAACCACACCCTGACCCATATCTAAAAGCTGTAGAACTATTTGGTGCTAAAAAAGATGAAGCTATAATCATAGAAGACTCACAAAGAGGACTAACCTCTGCTGTTAATGCAAATATAGAATGTGCAGTTGTATATAATGAGTTTACAAAAACACAAGACTTTTCAAAAGCTACTTATAAGATCAAGAAGTTTGAGGATTTATTGGAACTGTTGTGA
>JAYEPD010000190.1:0-2959 GCA_034723675.1 Campylobacterota bacterium | reverse complement strand
TAGATTCTATTTGTAAACACTAATTTGAGTATAATACAAATATAATTTAAAAAAGAGAGTAAAATGATAAAACAACACTATTTAAACCACAGTCAAATTGATGTTTATTTTAAACAAAGCAAAGATGACTTTGTAGTAACCGAAGTACCATTATATGAGTTTAGTGGTGAGGGTGAACATATGGTACTTAAAATAAGAAAAAAAGATTTAACCACTTGGGATGCATTAAAAATTATATCAGATACAATTGGATGTAAAAATAGAGATATAGGATATGCTGGATTAAAAGATAAAAATGCAATGACGATACAATATATATCTATCCATAAAAGTTTTGAAGAAAAGATAGATAAATTTGAACATCCACAGATAAAAATAGTTGAAAAAACATATCATAACAACAAAATCAAAATAGGGCATCTAAAAGGGAATAAATTCTTTATACGACTCAAAAGAGTTATGCCAATGCATAAGATGAAACTAGAATCTGCACTGCAACAAATAGCAACAAATGGTATGCCTAATTATTTTGGATTTCAAAGGTTTGGAATAGATGGAAATAATTATAAAAAAGGTGAAGCTCTTATAAATGGTACTTTAAAAGTACGAGATAGAAAACTAAAAAAGATGTATATAAACGCTTATCAATCATTTTTATTTAACTCTTGGTTATCAAAAAGGATAGAGATAAGTAAAATCATAGATAACTTTAAAGCCCAAGAGATAGCTGAAAAATTAAATCTTAGTATTGAGACTATAAAAGATATACAAACACAACAACACCCTTTTAAAGTTTTAAAAGGTGATGTTTTTAATCACTACCCATATGGAAAGTTATTTTATATAGAAGATATAAATGAAGAATCAGAAAAGTTTTTTAAACATGATCGAGTCCCTACAGGATTATTAAGTGGTTCAAAAACAAAATACGCAATAGATGATGCTTTAAAATTTGAAGAAGATTATATAAAAGAGACTAAAGAGGGTGGTTCTAGAAGATTTGCTTGGATATTTCCAAGTGATATAAGTAGTGAATATAAAGAGGAAAAAGCTTGGTTTGAACTTAGTTTTGAACTTCCAAAGGGTAGTTATGCTACAGAATTAATTAGTGAATTAACTCACTAATTAGAGGTTAACTAAAATCATTTGCTCATACTTAAAACAACATAAATTCTTCTCATCTTCATCAAATTCAATCCCAACTAAATATATATCTTTTTTATCTGAAATATATTTTTGTGCATAATTTTTCTCTTTGATTTGAGCTAGTGGATCTGTTTTGTTATCTTTCATCTTAAACTCAACTATATATATTTTGTCTTCTATAAAAAGTGTTAAGTCTATGCGTCCATGGTTTGTTACATCTTCACCTATTATTTTTATACCTAAAGATGCTAAGTAAGTATAAATAACTGTCGCGTAGTAACCCTCAAAGTGTGCTATATTGTTTCTTGTATAGTTGTTGTAAGGGATGGATGCAAAAAGTGATAAAAGTGCCTCTTTTAAAGCATCTAAATCGTTATTTGCTAAAGCTTTATAGATACTCATCTGAGATTTTTGCTTTATTTGAGAGTTCTCTTTTAAAAGAGTATCTAATATATAGTTATACAAAGATATTTTCACTTCTATATTTGGTATTTTTAGTTTATATTTTATCTGCGAAGCAAATCCCATATCCTCTTCTATCATCTCATCTATAGTTAAATATCCACTTTGATATAAGATCACTTCTAAGTCTAAGTTCTCTATATCAAAGCTATCAAGCAGTCTCTCATCTACTGTTAGGTTTGATAAGTTTGGTATGAAGTAGTTATTATCTTTGATAAGTTTTATTAAAAAAGTTGGACTTCCTGTTTCAAACCAATAGTTTTTATATAAAAACTTATTTTTGATAAATAACAATGTATCAAATGGATTGTATATATCATCTTTTAAAAAGTTATAACCGTTGTAGAAGTTTTTAAATCTTTGTAAATCTACATCTTTTAAGAATGGCAAAAATGTAGTCTCTATATCATTTTGAGTATATCCACATATATTTCCAAACTCTGGATTTAAGCTTATATCTTCTAGCATATTTAGACCACTAAAGATTGATGATTTACTAAATTTACTTACACCTGTTAAAAATGCAAATTTGATATATGCATCATTTCCTTTGATGATTGAATATAAGCCCTTTATAAACTCTCTATGCTCTTTGGCTTGCTCTATATCATCTACTATATCTAGGATTGGTTTATCATACTCATCTATTAAGATTACTACTTTTTGATTGTATTTTTCATAAGATGCAGTAATAAGTCTTTTAAAGCAGATAGTTAAGTCTAAATCATCTTCACATTCAACACTTAATCGCTCTTGATTATTCTTTAATGTCTCTTTTAAACTTTGTTCTAAGTCTTCTGAAGATCTATTTTTTCCATCCCAGCTTATTTTTATAACTGGATAGGTTGTATCAAAATCCCATTTATCATAAATATCCAAACCTTTAAAAAGCTCTTTATTACCTTCAAATATGTTTTGTAAAGTATCTAAAAAAAGGCTTTTACCAAATCTTCTTGGGCGAGATAAAAAAGTATATTTATAACTATTTAATAAATTGTAAGCGATATCTGTTTTATCTATATAAAGATAATTTTCATCTATAATATCTTTAAATGTTTGTATCCCTACGGGTAGTTTTTTTAGACTTGACACTTTTTTTCCTTTACTAATAGTTTGATTTTATTTAGCTATATATTTGAATCTACATGATATAAAAAGCTTTTTTATCTACTGTTTTTATAGCTTTGATTATACAATATTATTATTAAAATTGTATTTTTGAATATAATCGAATTTAGCTAAGTTATATAACAGATCTATAGTAAATAATTTATTATTAATTTAAAGTTCTATATAATTAAATCATAATATATATAATAAGGTAAAAATATGGCTAATACAAAAGGAGTTA
>JAYEPD010000189.1:0-6129 GCA_034723675.1 Campylobacterota bacterium | reverse complement strand
CTATTTATGGTAAATTACCTCCAACAGGTGCAAATGCTTGGGTAGGATTCTATGCAACTGCTGTATTCTTACTATTATGGGCTGCGTTACCATTCATCACAAAAGCTGATGCAAAAGCAAGAGGAGCATTATAATGAGAGAATTAAAAATATTAGCAGTAGTTGTTTTTTTTACAGGTGCTTTATATTGGGGTGTTGAGCCATTTGCTCACTCTCAATTACACCCACATAAACCAGCTCCTGATTATTCATTTAAAGATGTTGATGGTTTAAATGGTGCTACAGGTGATGCAACAAAAGGTGCAGAACTTGTAGCTTCTAATTGTACAGCTTGTCACAGTATAACAAAAGCAGGTTTTCCTGCACTTATGGATGATGCAACAAATGCAGCAACATATGGTGTAGTACCACCTGATTTAAGTACATCAGGTCTTATATATGATGCAAACTTTTTAGCAGCATTTATAAAAGATCCGGCAAAAGCTACACAAACTGAACATAAATACGCTGATGGTGGAGCACATCCAATGCCAGGTTATGGATGGATGCAACCACAAGAGATAGCAGATATGGTTGCTTATTTACAATCAATTGCACCAAAAGAGATGACAAACAAAGAAGTATTTGTTGACGCTTGTCAAAGATGTCACGGTATTAAATATGGTGACTTTTATGGTGGTACGATGAATGCACAAAGTGATGTAACTAAATATATGGGTAAAACTCCTCCTGATTTATCTCAATATATTAGAAGTAGAAGTGAAGGCTTTTTACACGAATTTATAAATGAACCAGGTAAGCACCTTCATGGTACTGCTATGCCTAGAGTTGGTTTAACACAAGAAGCTGAAAAGCAAGTTGTTAAATATATGCAAGAAGTTGGTGATAGTAAAAAAGATGAAAGAGAAGCGTTGGCACCAAAATTTTTAGGTTATCTTGTGATTTTTGCATTATTTGCATGGTTATGGAAAGCTAAAATATGGCGACAAGTACATTAAAGGTAAAGGGATAATATGAAATTAACTAAAATTTTAATTGCTACTTTTTTAGCATTTGGTATTGTATCAGCAAATGATACAATGACAAAATCAATGAAGATTATGCAAGATGGTATTGAAAAAGTACAATATGGTTTTATTAACAATAATGCAGAGATGATTAAAGAAGGTTTAACGAAAATAGAGAAAGGTAACTCTTTATTTTCTGATGAAGCTATAATCAAAAAGTATTTACCAAATGATAAAAAACATATGACAAATATCGCAGTAAATAGTGCAAAAAGAATTGCAGCAGATGCAACTATTATTGGACTAAACCTTGAAGATAAAGCTTATACAAAAGCTGCTGAAGGTTATGCTGATATGATGAACGCTTGTTCAAGATGTCACGGATTAGTTAGAAGTTGGTAAAACTTCTAATCCTTTGAAAAGTAAAAGAAAGTAGTTTTATACTTCTTTCTTTTATATACTATATAAATATTACACTAAATCTATACTAATATTTTAGAGGCTATTGTAACTATAGCAGTTTCACTTCTTAAAATAATATCTGAATCAATTCCTACAATCTTGTTTTTATTAAAATAGTCAATCTCATTGTTAGAAAAACCACCTTCACAACCTAATATAATAGTATCTATATCCTCTTTTTTAGTCTCGATATTATTTTTAGAGAAGTTAAGCATATAGCTATTTGGATAATCTTTTATAAACTGTTCTAAACTATTGGAAATATCTATATCAATTATGCTACTTCTTCCAGATTGTTGACTGGAATTTATAAGCAGTTTTTCTAATTTTTCAAAGTTTATTTTAAATTGTTTTTGTGAAAATTCACAATTTATAATAGTTATTTTACTAACACCAAGTTCATTTAAGCTTGCAATATATTTTTCTATTGATTTAGAATCAATTTTACACCATCCTATATGCAACTCTTTTTTAGGTTCTATTATTTTTTCTTCAAAACTAATAAGCTCTAAAGAAGCTTTTCTTCTATCTATAGTTGTCACTTTGTATTGATATAAGTTCTTATCATTTAAGTTTCTAAAAAAAATATATTCTTCTTTATTGAGCCTTTTAACTTTAAATATATAATTATAAAGTTCACCATCAACTAATAGATTTGTTTCTCCACTATTTTGATGATAAATAAACTGCATATTATATTATCTTTGATACTGTATATGTAAACATTATTGCTAAAATCTCTAACATATATATTTTTCTTGCAAATATTCTAAATTGGTCTTGTTTAAATTTTTCGTTTAGTTTTATAACTCTCATTTTTTTATATCTTTTTATCTCCAAAATCATAATAAAAATAGATGTAGCTATCATGAGTATAACAGTGATGCTAAGATCGTGTGAAAAAGCAGCAACTATACCACCTGTATATGCAACAACAGCATTCATTGAATGATAAATAGGTGTCATTAGTTTCAATCTTTTTACTAGTGAAAAATAGTCTTTAACTCTTATAACACTATATAAATTAAACATCATTATAAACATTAAAATCATTATTGCATAAATATGCCACTCTACTGATGTACTTATAAATTCCATATGTAATATTCCTCTTTAATAAATTTCGCTATTATATCATATAAAAATTAAGGGATGATATTATGGGGATATGTATAAAAGAAGCTTTAAGAATAATAACAGCTAATATTAAAAAAGTTTCATATGAGATAGTACCTATAGAAAATGCACAAACAAGAATATCAGCTTCTGATATATATGCAACATATTCTCTTCCTCGATTTAATAACTCTGCTATGGATGGATATGCTGTTAAACTAATAGACAAATCAAAAAAAATAAAAGTTATAGATTCTATTTTTGCAGGTTCATCTAAACAAACTCTATTTAAAAAAGGGGAATGTGTAAAAATTATGACAGGAGCTAGAGTTCCAAATAGTGCTGAAGCTATAATTCCACATGAATTAGTAGATATTTTAGATGAGAGTAATATTGTATTGCCTATAAACATTAAAAATAATCAACATATAAGATTTCAAGGTGAAGATATAAAAAAAGGTGATAAAATTTTAAATGATGGTGACGAGATAAACTTTGCTACAATTACAATGCTTTCATCTCAAGGTATAACACATATTAAAGTTTATAGAGAACCAAAAATTTCTGTATTTACAAGTGGTGAAGAACTAAAACTACATTATCAAAAAATAGAAGAGTATCAAATATATAATTCAAATACTCCAACGCTACTTGCTAGATCAAAAGAGTTAGGTGCAGATGTTACATTTGTAGGGATGGCAAAAGACAATATAGAAAGTTTAAAAGAGCTTATATCAAATTCATTGTATGCTGATTTAATTATTACAAGTGGTGGTGTAAGTGTAGGAGAAGCTGACTTTACAAAAGATGCTTTTAAAGAGTTTAATATGGAAGTGTTATTTGATGGTATTACCATAAAACCAGGCAAACCAACTGTATTTGGTAAAATTGGTAATACATATGTTTTAAATCTTCCTGGAAATCCACTCGCTGCTGCACTTATATTTGAGATATTTGGAAAAATTATTTTGCAAAAATTAACAGGAAATAAAAATATTTATCACAATACACTTTTTACAAAAATTAAAGATGATTTTCACAATAAAAAAGGGAGAACAACTTTAATTCCTGGTTTTTATGATGGTGAATTTTTTACACCAAGTAAAAAAAGAAGTCCAGGAATGGTAGGAGTTTTACACAATTGTAATGCAATAATGGTTTTAAATAAACAAAATGAAGAGTTAAAAAAAGATACTATTATAAAAATACTACCTATTAATTGGAAGTTTTTTACAGATAAAGAGAAAGATTTTTTCAACTAATAATGATATATTTTTAAGTCATTTTACACTATCCTTACATATGAAAAATAATAGAAAAAAAGCAGTTACAATTTTAAGTGGAGGGATGGATTCAACTTTGGCTTCTTTTATGGCTAAAAATGAAGGTTATGAGATAATAGCAGTTCATTTTAATTATGGTCAAAGAACAGAACATAAAGAGTTAGAAGCCTTTAGAAATATATGTCGTGAATTAAATGTAAAAGAAAAATACGAGATAAATATCCCTTTTTTTACACAAATTGGAGCCTCAGCTTTAACAGATACTTCTATAGAGATACCAACAGGTGGAGTAGAAGATGGTGTACCTGTAACTTATGTACCTTTTAGAAATGGAATTTTCCTTAGTATTGCTACAGCGATTGCTGAAAAACATAATGCTGTCTCTTTATATATAGGAGTAGTACAAGAAGATAGTAGTGGTTATCCTGATTGTACAGATACTTTTATAGACAAAATGGAAAATGCTATGAATCAAGGTACAAAAAAAAACACAAAATTAAAAATTAAAACACCATTAGTACATATGAGCAAAGAGGATATAGTAAGAAAATCAATAGAGTTAAAGATTCCATTACATTATACTTGGAGTTGTTATGCAAATGAGGATAAAGCTTGTGGAGTTTGTGATAGTTGTAGGTTACGATTAAATGGCTTTAAATTAGCTGGTGAAACTGATAAGATAGAATATATTTGATTTTAATTAGTCTATAAAATAGGTTTAACATTTAGTTGTACAATATCAAAAACATTTTGTTTCTTTTTATCTATCCAACCTGTCGTTTTATCATTGTAAATAATAATATTTGCATTTTTTTTATCTTTAAATGGTCGAATCGCTCGTCCAATGATTTGTTGCATTCTAGCAGTATCTTCAAAAGGTGGATAAGCAGGACTTGCACAAAAAACATTTCTAATTGATGGTATATCAGTACCTTCCCCTAATAGTTTTGAAGTACCTATTAAAACATAATCTGTTATATGATTTTGAGATAGATTTTCAAATACCTCATTTCTATCTTTTGTTTTTGTATCTGCATCTATATATAAAATATTGTATTTAGATGATAATTCCTCTTTTAAAGTTTGTGCTAATTCTAAAGTATTTACCAATATAACAGATCTATTTTCTTTGAATTGTTTTCTTTCACTTAAAAGGGAGTTTTGAATATCATCTATAATTATCTCTTTTCTTTTTTTTGATTTATCTATATTTTTTTTAAGCATCCCTATTTTTATATTAAAATCTAAAGATTGTAAGTAGGGTAGTTCTATATTTATACGGTAGTTAGTCTCTCTAAATTGTATATTAGGACGAACCAAATAATTATCTTTGTATAATTCCAAAATCTCTACACGGACAATCTCATTGCCTACTAGGTCAAAAAGTCTCTGTTCATTTTGAGTGTTATTTCTGTAAGGTGTTGCCGTAAGTCCATGTTTGTACATTGCAGGAATTTTAGAAACTAAGTCATAGTATACAGTTGCACTACCTTTATGCATCTCATCACATATTATTTGTGAATATTTATCTTTTAAAACCCTTTTTAAAGAACTTTCTGTATTTAATGATTGCCAAGTAGTTATAAGTATAGGGGTTCCAAACTCTTTTTTTGATGAGCTTAGCTCCCCTATTAAACTTGAGTCAATATCTAAAATATCTTGAAATCTTTTTTTTGTTTGTTTTACTAAATCAGATTTCGGAACTATAAAAAGTGTTCGTATATTTCTTTTTGCAATTAAATATGCAGCTATGTTTGTTTTCCCTGCACCTGTTGGTGCATATATATAACCTGTTAATGTAGTTCGTTCAAATTTATCAACACAATCTTGTTGGAATTTTCTTGGTTTAAAGTTTTTTATAGATAAGTTTTCTTGATTATCAATAATTTTACAGTTATCTCTTTGTGGAACATTTACATTCCATTGTATATCTTTACAAATATTTTTAAACTTTGTTAGTAATTCTAATACCTTTCCATAAGGAAATAGTTCTTCTTTTGTACCATCTATTAGTTTTACTTGACTTCCTATTATTAGTTGCATTATTTGACTCCATTTGTATTATATTACTAAATCAAGTCAAAATTAAATACTTAAGTATTTAGTTTGAACTTGATTTGGTATAAATAGATTATATATTAAAAATGAAACTAAGTATCAAATAATTGCAAATTGTAATGTTTTATAAATTTAATTAGTTAACTTTATGTACAAAACTTGTACAGTCTGTTTTTAATCTCTTGTAAGGCTAGTGTTTAAGGG
>JAYEPD010000188.1:14216-24448 GCA_034723675.1 Campylobacterota bacterium | reverse complement strand
CAGTATCAAGGGCTTACTAAGTGGTATTCTACATTAAATGAGTATTATGATGAGTTTAAATCCAACAAACTTTTAGGCAATATAAGCTAAATATAATCATAAAATATATAACATCAACAAAATAATAAAAGGATAAGTATGAAAGAGAACAAAGACCACTTTAAAGACAAGGCAAAAGCATATGAACAGGAGGGACGAAGAGTAGACAATGTAAAAAATATAGCAAATAGTATACTCAATAAGATAACTTATAAAAAGGATATGGTTGTCATGGATTTTGGTTCAGGTACAGGTTTATTAACAGAAAAAATAGCACCTTATGTAGATAAAATAATAGCTGTTGATATGTCTCAATCAATGAATGAAGTTTTAGAAAGTAAAAAAGAAAATTTTCCATGTAAATTGGAGATAATAGAAAAAGATTTATCAAAAGATACTCTTGATATGAAATTTCATAGTATCATATCATCTATGACTATCCATCATGTAGAGGATATATTTGAACTGTTTAAATCATTTCATGATATGCTAGAAGTTGGTGGTACTATAGCATTAGCTGATTTAGAAACAGAAGATGGAACTTTTCATAGTGAAGATACTGGTGTGTTTCATTTTGGTTTTGATAAAGATATATTTTTGGAAACTGCCTCTAAGGCTGGATTTAAAAATCTTAATATTGAAACAGTAAGTGTTGCAAAAAAACCTTATGGAGATTTTCCAATATTTTTACTAACTGCAACAAAAAAATAACCTTTTCGTTATTCAATCCTATTTGTAAGTTAAAATATTTACTTTAATCTTAAGTAAAACTTATTGTAGGATTGGGTTATAATTCAACTCACTTAAGAACTATTTAATACTAAACTGATAAACTTTGATATAAAAAAAACTTATAATTAAAGGGGGCAAAATGTACAACAAAAAAGTAAAGATATTAAATATATTATTTATATTTACTCTACTATTTAGTATTTTAAATGCAAAAGAATCAGGAAAATTTACAGGTGGTAGTGATCATGCCATGCCTGAATGGTTCAAAGAGAGTTTTATGGATATGAGTGAAGATGTAGAAGAAGCAAAAGAAGAAGATAAGCATGTGATGCTTTTTATGACACTTAAGTTTTGCCCATATTGTACAAAAATGTTAAAAGATAACTTTATTGAAGGTACTAAAAATCAAGCTTATATTAAAGATAATTTTGATGTTATAGGTATAAATATCAAAGGTAGTAAAGAGATAGCTGTCAATGAAGATTTAACTTTAACAGAAAGTGAATATGCAAAACATCTAAATGTTCAATATACACCAACTATATTATTTTTAGACCAAAACAATAAAGTAGTTGTTCGAATAAATGGTTATAGATCAAGTGAAAACTTTAAATATATTTTAGATTTTGTAAAAAATAAAGAGTATAAAAATATGAGTTTAACACAATATGTTGAAAAGGTAAAAAATAAAACTTTATATACACTAAAAAAGAATAAAATGTTTAAAAATATAACAGATTTTTCAAAGATAAATACACCACTTGCTATAATATTTGAAGATGGAAGTTGTACTCAGTGTGATTATTTACATAACAATACACTTAAAAATAAAGATGTTTTAAGTGAGATGAAAAACTTTACAGTAGTTAGACTTGATGCAAATTCAAATAAAAAAATAATTACACCAAAAGGTGTGGATACAACTATAAATAGATGGGTAGAAGAGTTAAGTCTTGATTATAGACCAGGGATACTACTTTTTAATCAAAAAGAGGAAAGAGCAAGAATAGATGCACTTTTGTATAGTTTTCATTTTAAAGAACTATTTAGATATGTAAGTACCGAACAATATGATGTTTATAATTCATTTTTAGGATACCTAAGAGTTAGACAAGCAGAACTACTAAAAAGTGGAATAGATATAGATATATCAGACAAATGATACATCTACTTAATATATGTTATAATTCTTCATGGATAAAATAATAGATTTTAAAAAATATTCATCTATACATATAGGTGGAGTTCATAAAGTAAAAGTTATCAACGAAATTGGTGACTTTAAAAACTTCAAAATAATTGGTAGAGGTAATAATATACTTCTATCAAACACCCCTCCTCCTATGGCAATATTAGGTGATAACTTTGATTACATTCTATTAAAAGATAATAAACTAATAGTTGGTGCTGCTACAACTAGTGGTAAACTTCTAACATACTGTAGAAAAAATGATATAGCAAACTTTGAACTTCTAGCTAAACTTCCTGGAAATATGGGAGGGTTAGTTAAAATGAATGCTGGACTTAAACAATGGGAGATATTCAATCATCTTCATTCTATCAAAACAGAAGATAAAGAGATATTAAAAAAAAATATTGAATACTCTTATCGTCATACTAAAATAGACAGTATCATCTATGAGATAACTTTTGATATAGAAAAAGGTTATAATAAAGAGCTGCAAAAAGAGTTCAATCGTATGAGAGACAATCAGCCACATCTACCTAGTGCGGGAAGTTGTTTTAAAAACCCCAAAGATTACAGTGCAGGATATTTAATAGAACAAGTTGGATTAAAAGGATATATAATAGGTGGTATGTCATTTAGTTCAATACATGCAAATTTTTTAGTAAATATTGGTGATGGAACATTTGAAGAAGCAATAGAGCTTATAAATTTAGCCAAGAAAAAAGTAAAAAAAGAGTTTAATATAGAACTTGAATTGGAGATTGATATTATTTAAAGATATATTAAATTGCATATTGCAATTATTTTGTAAATAACTATTTTTTTATACTACAATTATCTAAACAATTAAAAGGTTTAGTATGAAATCATTAAAATCAGCCTCATTAGATGGGATAGATGCAGTTAGTATTGATGTAGAATCAACATTTACAAAAGGTCTACCAAGTTTTAGTATAGTAGGTATGGCAAATACTGCAATTCAAGAATCAAAAGATAGAATAAAATCGGCACTATTAACCAATGATTTTAAATTTCCACCAAAAAGAATAACAATAAATCTAAGCCCAAGCGAGATAGCAAAAAAAGGTAGTCATATAGACTTAAGTGTAGCACTACTTATTGCACTACAAGAAACAAAGATAAACTTAGATGATTTTTATGTTTTTGGAGAGTTAGGACTAGATGGTAAACTAAAAGATACAAAATCTATATTTGTACTTATCTTATCTCTTGTAAGACAGGGAAAAATAAAAAATGTACTTATTCCAAAAGAATCTGTTGATAAAATATCTATAATTCCAAATATAAATATATATACAGTTGAAAATTTAGATGACGCTATAAATTTTTTTACACTAAATAATAAAGAGAGATACAAAGTAACAAACAAGATGTTTAAGCACAAACATATTGTTATAGATGATGAAAAATTTTATTATACCAACAACTATGAAAATAACTTTAAAGAGATAAAAGGGCAAACGATAGCAAAAAAAGCCGCACTAATAAGTGCAGCTGGAAATCACAATCTACTTTTAGAAGGTAGTCCTGGATGTGGCAAAAGTATGATATCAAAAAGATTAAAAGATATATTGCCACCTATGAATCTTGAAGAGATACTTGATATTGCAAAAATGGAATCATTAGAGGGAAAACAGCCTTCATTTATACCAAAAAGAACATTTATATCACCACATCATAGTTCAACTAAAGCTTCTATTGTTGGAGGAACACAAATAGGTGAAGTTGCTTTGTCTCATCATGGAATATTGTTTTTCGATGAACTACCCCACTTTTCCAAAACAGTCTTAGAAGCTATGAGAGAACCACTTGAAGACAATGAAATATCAATATCAAGGGTAAATAGCAAAGTAAAATATCCTACAAAATTCCTTTTTGTATCTGCTATGAATCCATGTCCTTGTGGTAATCTTTTATCTCAATCAAAAGTATGTAGATGTAGTGATATAGAGAAACAAAGATATAAAAATAAAATATCAGATCCATTTTTAGATAGAATTGATTTATATGTTACAATGAATGAAGTTACAAAAAAAGATATTAGTGATGTAACATCTGATCAATTACATAAAAAAGTGATAGAAGTATTTAAAATACAAAAACTAAGAGGTCAAAAAGAGTTAAATGGTAAATTAAATGACAATGAGATAAAAAAATATTGTGTGTTAACTAGTAAATCTCAAAATATTTTAGATTTATCTATAGAAAAATTTACATTATCTTTTAGAAGTATAAATAAAGTTCTCAAAGTAGCAAGAACAATTGCTGATTTAGATTCAAAAGAGATGATTGAAACAGCACATATAATAGAAGCATTGAGTTATAGAAAAAGATAATAGGCATAAAAAAAGGTTCCACATAATGTGGAACCTTTTAAACGATTTTATGTCAGAGATTCTGATTCAATAACGAAATCAGAGATTTCTAATGAATAGAAGAATCTCGTTAATCGCTAAAAATGACATTTTGATGTCATTTTTAAACGCGATTAACCATTTCTCTTTTTCATAATCTCTTCAGCAACATTTTTAGGAACTTCCATATATTGATCAAAAATCATAGAGTATGTTGCTCTACCTTGAGACATAGATCTTAAATCTGTTGAGTATCCAAACATCTCAGCTAGTGGAACTAAAGCAACAACAAGTTTAACACCAGCTCTATCATCCATAGATTGAACTAATCCTCTTCTTTTATTACAATCTCCAATAACATCACCCATATAATCTTCAGGTGTTTCAATCTCAACTCTCATCATAGGCTCTAAGATAATTGCTTGTGCAGTACTTTGTTTACATCCAGCTTTAAATCCCATAGAAGCAGCAAGTTTAAATGCCATCTCAGATGAATCAACATCATGGTAAGAACCATCATAAACAGTAACTCTAATATCAACCAATGGATAACCAGCTAATACTCCGCCAATCATAGTTTCTCTACAACCTTTTTCAACTGCTGGAATATACTCTTTAGGTATTGCTCCACCTTTAATATCAGAAACAAACTCAAAACCTTCTTCATTTGTCTCTTCTGCTGTCATAGGCTCAATTTTTAAATAAACATGTCCATATTGACCTTTACCACCTGATTGTTTAGCATATTTATATTCTTGATCAACTGCATTCTTAATAGTTTCTCTATATGCAACTTGAGGAGCACCAACTTCAGCTTCAACTGCAAACTCTCTTTTCATTCTATCTACTAGAATCTCAAGGTGTAACTCACCCATTCCTGAAATAATAGTTTGTCCTGACTCTTCATCTGTTTCAACTCTAAAAGATGGATCTTCAGCAGCTAATTTACCTAGAGCTATACCCATTTTTTCTTGATCTGCTTTAGTTTTTGGTTCAACTGCAACAGAGATAACTGGTTCTGGGAAGTCCATTCTTTCTAATACAACTGGATCTTCAGAATCAGCTAGTGTATCACCTGTAATTGTTGTTTTAAGACCAACAACAGCTCCAATCTCTCCAGCATAAAGTTCTGTAACCTCTTCTCTTTTAATAGCATGCATTTTAAGAAGTCTTCCTATTCTCTCTTTTTTCATTTTTGTAGAGTTCATTACATATGTACCAGACTTTAATACACCTCTATAAATTCTTGTAAATGTAAGCTGACCAACAAATGGATCTGTCATAATTTTAAAAGCAAGTCCTGCAACTTTACCATCATCAGTTGACTCAACAACTACAGGCTCTCCATCTTGTGTTTCACCTTTGATATCTTCAACTTCTAGTGGAGATGGTAAATACATAGCAACAGCATCAAGTAAAGTTTGTACACCTTTGTTTTTAAATGCAGTTCCACAAGTCATAGGTGTAATAGTCATATTTAAACAACCTTTTTTAAGACCAGCAACGATTTCATCTTCAGAAAGCTCACCCTCTTCAAGGTATTTTTCCATTAAGTCATCATCAGCTTCAGCAGCAGCTTCAACCATTTTTTCTCTATACTCTTCAGCTTTTTCTTGTAAGTTTTCAGGTATATCTTCTACATGGTAGTTAGAACCCATAGCAGCATCAGCATCCCAAACGATAGCTTTCATTTGAACTAAATCAACAACACCAGCAAAGTTTTCTTCTGCACCAATAGGTATTTGAATAGGAATTGCATTTGATTTAAGTCTTTCATTAACTTGAGATTCAACATTAAAGAAATCAGCTCCTGTTCTATCCATTTTGTTAACAAAAATCATTCTTGGAACTCTGTATTTATTTGCTTGTCTCCAAACAGTTTCAGATTGAGGTTGAACCCCACCAACAGAACAAAATACTGCAACAGCTCCATCAAGAACCCTCATTGATCTCTCAACTTCAATAGTAAAATCAACATGGCCCGGAGTGTCAATTATGTTGATCATTAACTCTTCTTTTGTTTTAGGGTGTGTCCAGTTACATGTAGTTGCAGCAGAAGTGATTGTAATACCTCTCTCTTGCTCTTGTTCCATCCAATCCATTGTTGCAGCACCATCATGTACTTCACCAATTTTATGTTCTACACCTGTATAGAATAAAATTCTTTCTGTTGTTGTTGTTTTACCTGCATCAATGTGAGCAGCAATACCAATATTTCTAAGTCTGTTAAGTGGTGTTTTTCTTGCCATCTATTGTTTCCTTTATAATTTTAATCAAAATTTTGTGATTGTATCTAATTTTAACTTAAATAAATGTTTTATATTTTATCACTAACTTTGGACAACAGCTCAATCTAAAAAATAAATAGCTTAATAAAATTTAGATACAATACATCATTATTTTAAAATAAAAGGTAATATCTATGCAAAAAACTTCATTATCACTTCTATGTATGTCAAATTTTCTTTTTTCACAAAACCTTGAAATATCTGGAGCTGTTCATGCCTCTTTTGATGCAGTAAGTTATAGTAATACAAAACCACAACGCGATGATTTATCAACTATACTATCAAGTAGAAACTCTAATATAGGTTTAAAGCACTCTCAAGAACTATCATCAACTATTGAAGGTTTTATCATAGCTAACGAATATTATACAGGAAGTCAAGGTGAATATGAAACAGAAGGTGAGAGATATATTGGTTTAAAAAACAAAACTTATGGAACTGTAAGCTTTGGACAAATGGATTCACCTGCATATAAAACATTAAAAAAAGTTGATCCTCTTTTTTCTCGTATTGGTGAATATAAAAATATAACAAAAGGGTTTTCAAATCTAAATTCTTACATGCATGATCAACCATATCGAGATACAGCAGCATATTCAAAACAATTTTTAAACAATTTTCAATTTGACTTTTCAATTGTAACAGATCAAGATAGTGAGATAACAGATGAACATATTACAGGAAACACAAATGAACCTCATGCTTTAGGATTAAGTTACAATTCACTTAATACTTTTTTGTCTATAACTCTAACTGAACTTTACAAAAATGGCTCAACAGATGCAGAAAAATCTTATCGTATTGGTGCAAAACATTCTTGGGATAATTTTATATTTTCTGGATTATATGATCATGCAAAAGATTATAAGATGCAAACTCATCAAGCTTATATGTTGTCTGCAACAATAAAACAAGACTCAATAAGATACACAGCTCAAATAAATTATGCTAAAAATATTGATGAAGATAAAAACAATGGAGCTATTTTTCAATTAGCAACAGACTTTATACTTAATAAGGGTTCATATTTATATATACAATTCGCCGAAGCAGAGATAGAAAATGATGCCTATTTTGAATATGGACAGTTAAATTACGACAAAGATGTAGCACTATCTTTTGGATTGGTTTATAAGTTCTCTTCAGAGATAAAAGTTGTACCAAAACAATAAAAAAGGGATAGTGAATTAACACTATCCCTTTTTGTAAAATACAATATAGGTATTATTTGACTACCATCTATAGTGAGCAAATGCTTTATTAGCTTCTGCCATTTTATGCATATCTTCTTTTTTCTTAAAAGAGTTACCTCTGTCGTTAGCAGCTTCGAATAATTCGTTAGCAAGTCTTTCAACAGCAGTTCTTTCATTTCTTTTTCTTGACATCTCAACTAACCATCTTAATGCTAAAGTTTGTCTTCTTACAGGTCTAACTTCAACAGGCACTTGATATGTTGCACCACCAACTCTTCTAGATTTTACTTCTAAAAGTGGCTTGATATTTTCAACAGCTTTTTCAAAAACTTCAATACCAGGCTCTTCACCTCTTGCATCAAGGTTTGCTATTGCACCATACATAATTTTTTGAGCTACTGATTTTTTACCATCTAACATAACTGCATTTATAAACTTAGTGATCAATTTACTATTGTAAATAGGATCAGCCATTACTTCTCTTACGGGAGCTTTTCTTCTTCTCATTGTCTAATCCTTTTACTTATTTCTTAGGCTTTTTAGTACCATATTTAGATCTTGCAACAGTTCTATTTGCAACACCAGCAGTATCTAAAGCTCCACGAACGATGTGATATTTAACACCAGGTAAATCTTTAATTCTACCTCCTCTTACAAGAACAATACTATGTTCTTGAAGGTTATGACCCTCTCCACCAATATATGAGATAACCTCAAAACCAGTAGTTAATCTAACTTTTGCAACTTTTCTTAAAGCTGAGTTAGGTTTTTTTGGAGTTGTTGTATATACTCTTGTACATACTCCTCTTCTTTGTGGACATTTTTCAAGTGCTGGAGATTTTGACTTTTCAATCACTCTCTTTCGCTCTTTTCTAATCAATTGATTAATTGTAGGCATTTTATTCCTTTATAAAATTTGGTTTGAATAGATTACAGTAACATATTCTATTCACGCTTCTCTTTTTAAAATAGCCATCTATACTATTTTAGATACTACCTAATCTCGAAAAGGTTATTTTTCCGAAAAAAGTTTGGAATTATATTTAAAAAAAGCTTAAGATAAGGTTATAACAGTTTAATTTTTGCAGCCCAATCTTATATTCAGTTTTACTTAAGATTAACAAAGAAATTACGCGTGACTAGAAGATTAAGAGCCATATATTAATACATTTTAAGCTGAATATATATAAAAACTTGTTTGCTAGTAAAGCTATTTCCTTTAATCTTAAGTAAAACTGAATATAAGTTCGGGCTACATTTTTGGAAACTTATTTTTTTTCTTTCTTTTCTGGTTCTTCTGTTGTTATTCCCATTGCAAGTAATATTTTTTCTTCTATCTCTTTTGCAATTTCTGGATTATCTTTTAAAAATACTTTACTATTTTCTTTACCTTGTCCTATTTTACTATCGTTATAACTAAACCAAGCTCCTGCTTTATCTATAATATCAAGTTTTACACCATAATCTATAAGTTCACCCATTCTTGATACTCCACTTCCAAACATTATATCAAACTCTGCTATTTTAAATGGTGGTGCAACTTTATTTTTAACAACTTTTACTTTAGTTCTATTTCCAATAACCTCTTCACCTTGTTTTAGTGAAGCTATTCTTCTTATATCAAGTCTTACTGAACTATAAAATTTAAGTGCATTTCCACCTGTAGTTGTTTCAGGACTTCCATATCCTGTCATACCAATTTTCATTCTTATTTGATTGATAAATACTACTGTTGTATTCATCTTATGTAAAATACCAGTTACTTTTCTTAAAGCTTTTGACATAAGTCTTGCTTGTACACCAACTTGTTGGTCATCCATATCACCATCTATCTCTACTTTTGGTGTAAGTGCAGCAACAGAATCTACAACTACTAAATCAACTGCACCACTTCTTATAACTGTTTCAAGTATCTCTAAAGCTTGTTCTCCAAAATCTGGTTGCGATACAAGTAGGTTATCTGTATCAACACCTAAATTTTTTGCATAAACTACATCAAGAGCATGTTCTGCATCAAGAAAAGCACAGATACCACCTTGCTTTTGACACTCTGCAATCATATGTAGTGTAAGTGTTGTTTTACCAGAACTTTCAGGACCATATATCTCCACAACTCTACCTTTTGGTATACCATTAATTCCTAGTGCTAAATCAACTCCTAATGATCCTGTACTTATTGATTCAATTGGTTCATGTACTTTATCTCCAAGTCTTATTAATGCACCTTTACCAAATGCTTTATCCATCTGTTTAATTGCCAAGTCTAATGCATTTTTTTGATTTTCATTCATTTTATTACCTTTTATTTTTTAATTATGTGAAAGTATAGCTAAATAATTTTCATAAATTAAAAAAAATTGCAATTTGCAATTTAATTCTTTTTTATTCAAAATTATAACAAATATATTCTTTAGTA
>JAYEPD010000188.1:5850-14116 GCA_034723675.1 Campylobacterota bacterium | reverse complement strand
ATTTTTAGATATAATAATTTATTAACTAATTAATTAAAGGATACTAAAATATGGTTTATATTGATGACATATATGCAGATGAAATTATGGATAGTAGAGGGAACCCAACAGTTAGAGCAACAGTAGTTTTAAGTGATGGAACAAAAGAGAGTGCAATTGTACCAAGTGGTGCTAGTACAGGTAAAAGAGAGGCTTTAGAGTTAAGAGATGCAGATGAAAGATATATGGGGAAAGGTGTTCAAACAGCAGTTAAAAATGTAAATACGATTATTGCAAATGAACTAATAGGTCAAAGTCCTTTTAATCAAGCACTTATAGATGCAACAATGAAAGATATAGACGGAACAAACAACTACGCTAAACTTGGAGCAAATGCAGTTTTAGGTGTATCTATGGCAACAGCTAGAGCAGCAGCATCTAGTTTAAAACTTCCACTTTATAGGTACCTAGGTGGAGCAAATGCTATGACAATGCCTGTTCCTATGTTAAATATCATAAATGGTGGTGAACATGCAAATAACTCTGTTGATTTTCAAGAATACATGGTAATGCCTGTAGGATTTGAAAACTTTAATGAGGGTTTAAGAGCATCTGCTGAAGTTTATCATAATCTTAAAAAGATAATTGATGGTATGGGTGAGTCTACTGCTGTTGGTGATGAGGGTGGATTTGCTCCAAACTTAAAATCGAACGAAGAGCCTATTACAGTTATTATGGAAGCTATTGAGAAAGCTGGATATAAAGCTGGTGAGCAAATCTGTATTGCACTTGATGTTGCTGCTTCTGAGCTTGTTAATGAAGCTGGTCTTTATGTATTAAAATCAGAAAATAGAGAGTTAACATCTGAACAATTAGCTGATTATTATGTTGATTTATGTGCTAAATATCCAATTATTTCAATCGAAGATGGACTAAGTGAAGATGATTGGGATGGTTGGAAAATTCTAACTGAAAAGTTAGGAGATAAAGTACAGCTTGTAGGTGATGATCTGTTTGTTACTAATGCAAATATTTTAAATGAGGGTATCCAAAAAGGGATTGCCAACTCAATTTTGATTAAACCAAATCAAATTGGAAGTGTTAGTGAAACAATGCTTACAATTAGGCTAGCTCAACGAAATAATTACAACTGTGTTATGTCACATAGATCAGGGGAATCAGAAGATACATTTATAGCAGACTTTGCCGTTGCTTTAAACTGTGGACAAATTAAAACAGGTAGTACAGCAAGAAGTGATAGAATCGCTAAGTATAATAGACTTTTAGAGATTGGTGCAGAGATTGGTTATAGTGAATATTTAGGTAAACAACCATTTAGTAAAAAGTAAAAAATGCAAGAGAGAAATGTCAATAGTAACAGCAATAAAAACTTTATAGTTATATCTGCTTTTTTAATATTTTTGACATTTTTATCTGCTTATTATATCTCAAATTTACTTTTTTATGGTAACAATTCATATGAAGTTTATTTAAATTTAGTAGAGAGAAAACTAGAGTTAAAAAATGAGATTAAAAGATTACAAAATGAGAATGCAGCTTTGCAAAAACAATATTTTGAATTAAAAAATTTGGAGCCAGAAGAGTTATGAAAATAGTATTTTATAGTATTTTAATTAGTGTATATTTATTTGGAAGATTAAATCCTTTTGAAGCAACAGATTCTTTTAATGAAAAGAAACTTATTCTTGAAAATGATATGAAGTTACAAGAAGAAACAAAGAAAAGTAATTTAGTAAAACAAGATAATATAGCTGTAGAAACAAAAAAAGTTACTGAAAAAAAAGATATTAAGATATTGCCTTTTGTAAATATGACTATTGTTAATGATAAGCTTACTATAAAAGTAGATAAAAAATACAAACTACTAAATCAAGATATTATAAAATCATCAAACAAAATCCTTTTTGATTTTCAAGGTGATGTTAGCTTTTATACAATAAGAAAAAAGTTAAATGATAAAAATTTTAAATCTTTTGCAGTAGGTACTCATAGAAAAGAAAAATATTTTAGAGTAGTAATTGAACTAACAAAAGATTTAACTAACTACAAAGAAGAGATTAATAGTAAAGATGGAATTATAACAATAAACAAGATATAGTAACATACTTGGTTAATCTTTAATCACGCGTAATTTCTTTTATAATCTTAAGTAAAACTTATTAAATGACTAAACTCTAGTTTTTATATCTTGAAATTCCTCTTATTAAAATCATACAAATGATAACTTCAAATATTGCACTTAAAATAAAAGCATAATAATAAAATTGACTTATGCTATTATTTTGCAAAGCAAGTGTTGCAACTGCTATTAAAAGAGTAAGTGGCATAGAGTGTGATAGTGCCATAAGTGTAGAATTTTTAAGTCCTATCTCTTTTAAAAATAACATTGAACTCAACAACCTAATACCAATCATACCAAAAGTTATAATTATAGATGTTGTTATAAGGTTAGGTAAAAATAAAGATTTAAGTTCAAACGATGTACCAATCCATATAAAAAATATAGGTACAAGCCAACCAAATCCAAAATGTTCTAACTTATGTGGTAGATCTTGATTGTGTTCAAAAAAAGTTTTGATAAAAACTCCTGCTATAAATGCTCCAAGTACAACTTCTATATGCAAGTATAACATCACAGCAATCATTAAAAAAAATATACTCATTGATACTCTTATATCTTGTTCTTGGTTATCTTCTTTTGGCATCAGATATGTTTTTACTTCAGGATACCACCAAACAAGATTATGGAAAAAATAATAAAATGCAATCATCACTAAGAATACAATCCCTAATATTGCAATATTTTTATAAAATTGAGCACCTAATCCATGCTCTAACCCAGCAGCAACTGCAGCAAGAACTATAATAGATATTATTTCACCTATTAAACCAACTGTAAAGGCTGTATTTAACCATTGACTATCTCCATACTCTTTTTTTAAGACAGCCAATAATCCTATTGATATTAGTGGTAATGTTACTATAAATATATTTGACAAATTAAAACTAAAAGTAAAAATAGCAGCATAAATATATAGTAATGTGGAATATATTAAACCTTTTTTCAATAATTGTGGTGATATTCTCAATAATTTTTTAAGGTCAACTTCAAGTCCAGCTAAAAACATTAAATATAAAAATCCAAGTTCAGCAACTAAATCAAAAATATGATTTTTTTCTATAAAAGCTAAGGAGACTGCAACTGAACCTAAAAATATTTCAATTGGTATCGTTGGTATTTTTATAAGTTTAGATATTAGTGGAGAAGAGAATATTATCAATGACAATATAATTATTATTGAAATTTCATTACTCATATTTTATCTTTTAACCTTCACAACTACTAG
Organism: Campylobacterota bacterium; assembly: GCA_034723675.1. Classification (GTDB taxonomy): domain Bacteria; phylum Campylobacterota; class Campylobacteria; order Campylobacterales; family Arcobacteraceae; genus JAIOSF01. The sequence continues at coordinate 10,769 of JAYEPD010000188.1, read as the reverse complement.
ATATATCATAACCTAAATTTTCAAGTTCTGTTATATCTTTTAATGATTCATTACCATCTGTAGTGAGGTAATTTCCAATTACTATAGAGTTTGCACCATGCTTAAATATATCATATTGGTCATCTTGAAACATCAATTCTCGACCACCTGCTACCATAATTTTATGTGCATTTGGTACCATTTGTCTAACTAATCTAATAAGTTCAAATGCTTCATCTTTTGATATACTATTTTTAACTATGGGTAATGCTTTATTTGGATGAAAAAAGTTTATTGGAACATTTTTTGGACTTAATGATGCTATTGCATTTATCATCGACAATCTATCTTTTTGACTCTCTCCAAGTCCAAATATCCCACCACATACAAGATTTAACCCAACACTATTTACATTTAAACAGGTTTGAAATCTTTCTTCCCAGGTGTGTGTTGTACATATCTCTTTATAAAACTCTTTTGAACTTTCTAGGTTATGGTTATAATTATCAATTCCAAATTGTTTCAATTCTTTTAATTGTTCAACTGAAGCTGTTCCATTACAAGCTATAAGTTTTAAACCTAAATCTAGCTTTTTTACTTCTCTTGCAGCTTCACAAACAAAATCCAATCTATCATCAGTTAAACCTTTTCCTGCTGTTACTAAACAATATCCAATTGCTTTATTTTTTCTTGCTTTTTTTGCTTCTTCAACTATATCTTTTATATCTTTTCTTTTATATCGTACTATATCAGCTTTGTGTTTTACACTTTGTGTACAAAATTTACAATCCTCTGCACATGTACCACTTTCAATATTACATATTGCACAAAGATATATTTTTTTATTTTTCATATATATACTCTTTTTTTTTCCATTGTTTCTCTTCTGGTTTTTTATAAAAGTACTCAACTTTGTATTGTTTCTCTTTTATCTCTAATAATGCACACTCTGTAAGATTTTTATTTCTCGCACAAATTTCACCTGGATTTATATATAATGTGTCATTTATATATTGTGTTTCAAACATATGAGTATGTCCTGATATTATTATGTTGGTATCTGGTGTCATATAGTAGGGAATATGCATAAGTTTAAATGTTAATTCAGCCATCTTAAAATAGTATGGTTCTTTGTGTATATTGTAATCATTTTGGTGTTGAACTAAATTATAATCATTATTTCCAAACACACTTATATAAGTTATTTTACTTTTTTTTAAAATTTCTAAATTCTCTTTTATCTCTAAATCACCTGCATGAATTATATATTTTGGATTTTTTTCTTTTAACATATCTATTGCATCTTGCATAAGTTTTGTTTTTTTATGAGAGTCTGATAAGATTGCTATTTTCATTGTTTTGTTAAAATATAGAGATTTAACTCTCTACATAGTTTTTAAGGTTTCTTCCAACTTTTGGATGTTTTAACTTTTTAATAGCACTTGACTCAATTTGTCTAACTCTTTCCCTTGTAACACTTAAAGTATTTCCAATCTCTTCAAGAGTTCTATCACTTCTATCATCTAAAAGTCCAAATCTCATCCTTACAACTGCTTGTTCTCTTTCATTTAGTTGAGCTAAAATTTGGTCTATTTGACTAAGTAAATCATCATGCATTATATTTTCTACTGGTGTTGGAGCTTGAGTATCTGCTACAAAGTCACCAAACTTTCCATCATCTTCATTACCAATAGGAGCATCTAAAGATACAGGTTCTTTTGTGATTTTAATAACTTGTTTAACTTTGTCAACTGTAAGACCAACCTCTTTTGCAATTTGATCAACATCTGGCTCACGCCCATCCTCTTGAATACCTTTTCTAATGATTTTGTTGATTCTATTAATCGTTTCAATCATATGAATAGGTATTCTTATAGTTCTTGCTTGATCTGCAATAGCTCTTGATATCGCTTGTCTAATCCACCATGTTGCATAGGTAGAAAACTTATACCCTTTTTTGTATTCAAACTTATCAACAGCTTTCATAAGACCTATATTTCCCTCTTGAATTAAATCAAGAAAAGGTAATCCTCTATTTGTATATCTTTTAGCTATAGATACAACTAGTCTTAAATTTGATTTAGCCATTCTATTTTTAGCTTCATCAGTTATCTTTTTACCAAGTTTAATTTGCTCAAGAACATCTTTTAGCTCATCCTCTTCAAGATCAAATCCACCCTTACTAGCTTCTGCTGTTTGGTAAAGTTTTTTGATCTCCATATAAGTACTTACCATAGTAGCTTCAGGAACCATACCTATAATATCAACTTTACTAAGTGTTAATATTTTTTCTAGAAGTTTTTTATGATTTGATACTAATGTATCATTAAATAAAGGCAGTTTATACTCTAATCTTTTAAGCTCAACTTCAAAACCATTGTCACTGTTTAAAGATGTTTCCATAGCTTTTACTATCTCTGCAATTAATTTACTCGTAGGTCCAAGTTCTATTAAACTTTCTTTAATAAGTTTCTTTTTAAATGCTGTTTGAAGATCAAAAGTTACAACATCTATCTCTTCATCACTTTTTGCTACCTCTTTTGATGTAAATTTCATCCAATCTTTTTTAAATTTTTCCAATAATTTAAAAGCTTCAATAATTTTTTGAGCTCTTTTATCAAGTTTTTTATCTTTTACTTTTTCTTGAGTATCTTCTTCACTTCCCTTATCTATATCTTCAATCTCATCAGTAACTTCTGCATCTATATTTTCTTCATTGTCATCATCAAAATTTTTAAATAACTCTTTTACTTTTCTTTCACGATTTACTAAAGGCTCTTTATACTCTAATATAAAATCGATCAAATAAGGAACAGAACAGATAGCATCAAGTATTGTATTCTCACCTTTTTCCATAGATTGACTTATCTCAATCTCTTCCTCTTTTGTTAGTAATGGAACTTTTCCCATCTCTCTTAGATACATTCTTACAGGTGAATCTGATCTACTCCATTCTAAAAGCTCTTTACTTTTAAAAAGATCAAACTCCTCACCATCTTTATTCTCTTGTCTTTTTATCCTAGCATCTTCTTTTTTTTGGAATTCAATTATATTTAATTGTTTAGCTTCCTCTCTTGAACTCATAAGTTCTACATTGTAAAGTTGCTTTTGTGCTAGTATTTTCTTTACAACTGCTACTGTTGGTGCTTTTTGAAATATCAATACAAGTATTTCGTGTGTTAATGTCCCATCTTTATTTTCTTTGAATATTTTTTCAATTAATTTATTTACATCTTTTACTTTTGGTGCCATATAGATTAAGAACCTTTTCATCTGAATTTTAGAATATGTATTATACCCAAAAGTTATTATAAAATGATTAATTAAACAAATTTTAGATAAAATGCAGAATATTTTTAACTTAAGGAAATTTGATAGATGAATAAAATCACAGGTAAAGTATGGAATTTTGGAGACAATATTGATACAGATTTAATAATAGCAGCAAGATATTTAAATAGTAGTGACCCGCATCATTTAGCTTCATATGTAATGGAAGACGCTGATCCTGATTTTGCATCAAAAGTTCAACCAGGCGATATAATAGTAGCAGGTGAAAATTTTGGTTGTGGAAGTAGTAGAGAACATGCCCCAATAGCACTTAAGGCTGCTGGAGTTGCTGCAATTATTGCACCAACATTTGCAAGAATATTTTATAGAAATGCTTTTAATATGGGTCTACCTATATTTGAACTAGAAAATGCTTTAGATATCATAGAAGGTGATTTAATATCTGTTGATTTAGATGCTGGAACAATAGAAAATATTGATAAAGAAAAAACTTATAACTTTACTCCAATCCCTCCATTTATGCAAGAACTTTTAGCAGATGGTGGATTGATGAATTTTGCAAAAAAGGAAGCTCATAATGGCTAAAAATTATAATATTTCACTTATAAAAGGTGATGGAATTGGTGTTGAGATAGTAAATGAGGCTGTTAAAGTTTTAGATGCAGTTGAAAAAAAATTTGGTATAGAGTTTAATTATTCAGAATATCTAATGGGTGGATGTGCAATAGATGCAACAGGCAATCCACTACCTCAAGAAACTATTGATGGTGTTTTAAACTCTGATGCATGTCTGTTTGGTGCAATTGGTGGACCAAAATGGGATAATCTGTCACGTGAGTTAAGACCTGAATCTGGACTTTTAAGATTTCGCAAATGCATGGGTGTATTTGCAAATCTTCGACCAGCGGTAGTTTATGATGAATTAGTTGATGCAAGTAGCTTAAAACCTGAAGTTATCAAAGGTGTTGATATTATGGTTGTAAGAGAATTAATAGGTGGTATTTATTTTGGTGAACCAAAAGGTAAAGATGAAACTAAAGGTTGGAACACTATGGTTTATGAAGTATATGAGATTGAAAGAATTGCTCATGTTGCTTTTAAACTTGCAATGAAAAGAGATAAAAAACTTTGTTCAATTGATAAAGCAAATGTTTTAGATGTATCTCAACTTTGGAGAGAAACAGTAGAAAAAATAGCTACACAATATCCTGAAGTTGAACTTACACATATGTATGTTGATAATTGTGCTATGCAACTTATTGCAAATCCAAGACAATTTGATGTTATATTAACTGGAAATATCTTTGGTGATATTTTATCTGATGAAGCTTCTATGTTAAGTGGAAGTATAGGACTTTTACCATCGGCTAGCACAGGTGAAAAAACAGCAGTATATGAACCAATTCATGGGTCAGCACCTGATATAGCAGGACAAAATAAAGCAAATCCAATAGCAACTATATCAAGTGCAAGTATGATGCTTAGATATTCATTAGATGAGATAGAAGCAGCAGATGCAATCGATGCAGCAATTAAAAAAACTATGAGTGATGGATACAGAACAGGTGACTTAGCAGCCTATGATTGTAAAGAACTTGTTAATACAGTTCAAATGGGTAATATAATCGCTTCTAATATATAAATAAATA
>JAYEPD010000188.1:0-5750 GCA_034723675.1 Campylobacterota bacterium | reverse complement strand
TCTTCTGACTTTATAAGTTCATCATAAAAACCATGTTCATATCCTAAACTATACAGTTTATCTAAAGCTTTGTGTTGTAAAGATGATAATTCTATAGAATCATCATTGGCATAAAGGTCTAAATATGTTTGTAAAGTATCGTAATCTACTCTTATAAGATCTCTTTCAAGTAACATTTTAGATAATAATAGTTTATTATCATTTGCAACTTTTACTGCTTTTATTAAACTATTTTCATAATCAATAGCTTTATTTAAAGGGATACTTCTTCTTAAACACATCCCTCCCAAAGGAAGAGGCAATTCTTTACCAGCCATCTCTTGCCATATATCCCAAAGTTCAACCTCTACTTCTAGTTTTTTATCATATGTTAAAATAGATTCATGTATTAAAACACCTGCATCAACTACTCCATCTATAACTGCTTGTTCTATATCAAGAAAATTCATATATGTTATTTTTGCATCTGGATATTTTATTTTAAATAATAATGCATTAGTAGTATATTTACCACTAAGAGCTACTTTGAAATCTCTTTTTAAACTCTTTGATTTTAATTTTACAAGCTTAGGACCATAACCGTTACCAAAACTAACAGCTGTTTTAAGTAATGCAAACTCTTTTTTTACAAATGGATATAATGCAAAACTAATAGCACATATATCATACTCACCTTTTAGTGTTGCTTGATTTAATGTTTCTATATCAAGTGCTATATTATCAAACTCTGTACCTTTTAATGTTACCCAGCCAAATTTAATAGCATAGTACATAAAAATATCATCTGCATCTGGTGAATGAGCTACTGTTATATTATTCAATCTTTTCCTTTTGTTATGATTCAATTTTACTTAAATCTTCAAGTGTTGTAATATTTGCTGCTAATTTATTATTAACTTCTAAAAATTCTAATTCTGGTATACTATCAGCAACAACCCCTGCTCCTGCTTGAAATACAACGGTATCATCTTTTATCATTGTTGTTCGTATAGTTATTGCACTATCCATATTTCCATCGAAACCAAAATAAGCTATAGATCCACTATAAAAACCTCTTTTTAATTGTTCAAATTGTGCAATTAATTCCATCGCTCGTATTTTTGGAGCCCCTGTCATAGTACCTGCTGTGAATGTTGCTGCAAATAGATCAAACATATCATATCTTTCATCAAGTGTGGCTTCTACATCACTTACTAGATGCATAACATGAGAATATTTTTCAACCCTCATCTTATCCGTAACTTCTACTGTACCAGTTTTTGCAACTCTTCCTACATCATTTCTACCTAAATCTATAAGCATAACATGTTCAGCAACCTCTTTAGGGTCACTTATGAGTTCATCTTCCATAGCCTTGTCTTTAGCTAAAGTTTTTCCTCTTTTTCTAGTACCTGCTATTGGTCGTAAAAGAATTCTTTCATCAGTTAGTCTTACCATAACTTCAGGACTACTTCCTGCTATACAAAAATCTTCATATTCAAGTAAAAAAAGATAAGGACTAGGATTTTTTGATCTTAATGCCCTATAAAAACTAAGGTTGTCAACTTTTGCTTTTCTTGTATATCTATTTGTCATTAGTATTTGGAAAACATCTCCACTTTTTATCATCTCTTTTGATTGAGCTATCATATCAAAGAATTTTTCTTTTGTATGTGCAAAAGCTCCATCATCAAGTAGTTGAACTTTTTTTAAAGCAGTATATACAAATGGTTCATAAAGTTTTTTTTCTATTATAGGAATATACTCTTTCATACTATTCATTGAAGTTACAATAGTAAGTTGTGAACTTTTATGAGAATATACAAGTACCATTTTAGGGCGAATAAGATCACAATCAGCTATGTTAAATTCATCTTTTAAACCAGACATATATTTTTCTAAAGTTGGTTCAAAAGTTGCTACCATATCATAACCCATATTTCCTATAAAACCATCAATTAAACCAATACCTAGCTCTTTTCCTTTATTTTTATAAACTTCTTTATTTAAGTTGTTGTAATATTCTTTTAAAAAAACAAATGGATTTTTATCTATTTGCTTTATAATACCATCTTCATTTTTATAAAAACTTTGAGCATCTTTATGCCAAACTCTCTCCCTAGCTCCAACAAATATATAAGAAAAATTTCCATCGCTACTGTTTACCACTGATTCAAAAAGAAAAGTTATCTCATTTGTAAAAATTTCTTTTACTTTTTGATATATTGATACTGGTGTAAACTGGTCTAAAAAAAGTGTTTTATCGTAAAATGTCATTATTTTTGCATCCTAAATTTTTAATATATATGCTTTAGGATTATTAAAATCTGCTCTAACTTTTTTTAATACATTTGAAGCAGTTCCCCTTGATGGATAAGCACCAATTAAAACTTTATTGTATATTTTACCTTTTATATTCATCTGATATATCTCATAATTATAACCTTTTGCTTTTATAGAGTTTATAAGTTTAGCACTTGGTTTTTTTGTAAAAGCACCTATTTGTATGAAATACCCAGATATTGAAGTTCTTCTTTTTGTAAAATTTTTCTCTTTTGGAGGATCTATTACAACTTCCCTTTTACCAACAGTATTTACTTTTATTTTTTCCTCTTTTACAATAGAAGGTACTATTTTAGTCTCTTTTTTAGGTATGTTTTTTACCACTTGTTTTTCTAATGGTTTTGGTGTAGGTTTAACTATTTGTTTCTCATTTGATACAGTTTTTTCTGTTTTATCTAAACCAAACAGATCTCTTTTTGGTTCAACTTTAGGTTTTGGTTGTTCTATTACTAAAGGTGTATTAACTTTGTTTACTTCAGGGATAACTATCTCTTTTAATACATCTTTTTTTACTTCATTTGTATTTAATTCTTCTATTGACTTTTTTCTATCAATAACTTTTTGGTACTCTTCATTTGTATCAATTTTATCCAAAATATCATCTTTTTGAAGTATTTGTTCAATATTATCATTTGATTCATATTCCTCTTGTGTATCATTATTTGATATTAATCTAATTGTTAAAATTGTAATAATAAACAACAATACAAGTCCAAAACCTAAAACAATATATCTTTTTTTATTATCTATATTATCATTACTATCTAGCTTTATATCATTTATTTGTGGATTATTATCATTTGGATTTGGTGAATTATTAATAGATAAGTCAACAAAAGCTGATTGTTCTAATTCTGATTCATCTAAAAAATCATTAGATTTCTTTATAGCATCCCTTTTTTGTTCTTCAAGTTTTCTTTGTTCACGAATAAGTCTTTCTTTATCTTCTTCTATACCAAGATTACGCACAAATTCTTTTCCATCTACTTCCATAACAATCCCTTTCTACAAAATATTTTATTAATATGTCGACTGTGTATAAATCACAAAATTTTTAGCTAATTCTTCAAGCTCATTCTTAACTGTTATTTGTAATTGCGTATTGTTAATATCATCTAATACATCAGCAATTTTATTTGCAATTATTTCAAACTCTTTCTCTTTCATACCTCGTGCTGTTAAAGCTGGACTACCAACTCTTATACCACTTGTAACAAAAGGACTTCTTGTCTCTCCTGGAACTGTATTTTTATTTACAGTAATTCCTGCATTTCCAAGTGCTGCATCTGCATCTTTACCAGAGAAGTCTTTATTTAAAAAGCTTACAAGAACAAGATGGTTGTCTGTTCCATCAGATACTAAGTCAAATCCTCTCTTTACTAAAACTTCACCAAGAACTTTAGCATTTGCTTTTACTTGTTTTGCATACTCTTTCCAAGCAGGATCTAAAATCTCTTTAAATGCAACAGCTTTAGCAGCTATTACATGTACAAGTGGTCCACCTTGAATACCAGGAAAAATTGCAGAATTTATTTTTTTAGCAATATCCTCATCATTACACATTATCATACCACCTCTAGGTCCTCTTAAAGTCTTATGTGTAGTAGTAGTTACAACATCAGCATATGGGAATGGAGACATATGTTCACCAGCTGCAACTAAACCAGCAATATGTGCAATATCTGCAAATAATATAGCACCAACTGCATCAGCAATCTCTCTAAACTTAGCAAAATCTATCTCTCTAGCATATGCAGAAGCACCACAAACTATGATTTTTGGTTGAACGATTTTGGCTATATCCATAACTCTATCATAATTAATTCTACCATCTAATTCAACACCATAATAAAATGCACTATAATTTTTACCTGAAAATGATGGTTTTGAACCATGAGTTAAATGTCCTCCATGAGATAGATCCATACCTAAAATCTTATCGCCAGCTTTAATAAGTCCAGCATATACTGCACCATTTGCCTGACTTCCAGAATGTGGTTGTACATTTGCATAATTACATCCAAAAATTTCACACGCTCTATCTATAGCTAATTGCTCAACTTGATCAGCAAATTCACATCCACCATAATATCTTTTATAAGGGTACCCTTCTGCATATTTATTTGTAAAAACTGAACCCATAGCTTCCATAACTGCTGGACTTGTAAAGTTCTCACTTGCAATCATCTCTAAGTGATTTGTTTGTCTTTCTAACTCACTTTCAATCATTCCAAATACTTCAGTATCTGCGTCGGCTAAATTATCATTACTTATAAAATTACTCATATCTTTCCTCTTTTTAATAACTATTATATTTGCGATTATATCTAAATTTTATTAAGGATACCTCTAAAAATTATATTATTTATGTAAGTTAGTTCAAATTTTCTAATGAGTTTTATTTAGCTATATAAAAATAATTAAAAAAGGGTAACCCCTGCCTACCCTTTTTTAGCATCTTTGTTTAAAATTTATCATTATATATTGTTGATTGATTTTTGATATCTTTACTATTCCAAATATCATTTATGATACTTACCATATCTGGGTTATGTTTTATAACTTCACTTAAGTTTTTAGTGTAATTTGATGGGGGGGAGCAACACCATTAAGCTAAGGAAATAAGAATAGTAAATATTTTCTAAATAAATATAAATAATAGATTGAATAAATATCTTATAAATCCCTGTTTCCAGGGCTTTATAAGAGGTTTGTAAGTACTGCTTAGATATAATATATTATTATATTACTAAGGTTGGATATGTTAAAAAAAACTGCTGAATTTTCAGGAGTTTTGAATAAGAAGATTAAAAATAGCAAGTTTAAGAATAAACACAAAACAAATAGAAAATATTTCACTAGAAAAGGAAAGTTAGGTTTTAGTAAGATTATGACAATGATAATAAAAAAGAGCAATAAGTCTATACAGAATAGTTTAAATGATATGCAATTAGATATAAATGATGATTGTACAATAACTAATAGTGCATACACTCAAGCAAGAGCTAAATTAAATTATACAGCATTTAAAGAGTTTGCAAATGATACTGCTAACTTTTTTTATCAAGATGATGAATATAATAAGTACAAAGGGTTTAGAATACTTGCAGTTGATGGATCTGTTGTTATATTGCCCAACTCTGATGATATTAAAAAAGAGTTTAATCCGACTGTAGCTAAGTGTCAAGTTCCAGAATTTAAAAAAGAGGTAGTCCAATCAAGAGTATCATGTTTATATGATGTTCTAAATGGAATAACACTTGATGCAAGTATAAATAATAAAATAAATAGTGATGATAATGATTTAATTGCTTATGATGAAAGAACACTTGCTGTTGAACATTTACCATATTGTACAAAAAATGATTTAGTAGTACTTGATAGAGGATATCCATCTTATGAAATGTTTGTTAAATATGCTGCTGTAA
>JAYEPD010000187.1:0-6310 GCA_034723675.1 Campylobacterota bacterium | reverse complement strand
AAACTAAACAGACATTTCACCTAAAATTTTTTAAAGTTACCTACGGGTAGCTTTAAAAAATTGTTAGTCAAAATCTCAAGTTTATTTTCCTCTTCTATGAATAATATTAATTTTTAGAGGTTCCCATAAAAGAGTAAAAATGAAAATTACAAGATATGATGCAAGTGGTAATACCTTTGTTATATTCCATACAAATGAAAGAAAAGATTATAGCAATCTGGCTATAGAAGTATGTAAAAGTGAAAATACAGATGGTTTAATAGTAGTAGTTCCTCATATGGTTTATGATTTTGAATGGCTTTTTTATAACAATGATGGTAGTACAGCATCTATGTGTGGTAATGGGACAAGGGCTGTTGCACACTATGCATATGAAAATGAATTAACAGGTACTTATATGAAGTTTTTAACAGGTGCAGGTGAGATAGATTGTAGTGTTGATGGGGATATTGTAGAAACAACAATGATAGAACCAAAAGTCTTAAAAAATAGTTTTGAAGAGTTAGGATACACTTGGTGGATGGTTGATACAGGAGTTCCCCATCTTGTAACTATAGTTGAAGATTTAGAGCTTTTTGATTTGGATATTTGTAGTAAAATGAGATATAAATACAATGCAAATGTAAATTTTGCAAATGTAAAAGATAGTGCTTTATATGTAAGAACTTATGAAAGAGGTGTAGAGAATGAAACACAAGCTTGTGGTACAGGTATGGTTGCTTCATTTTTATATACTTTAAATAATAATCTTATATCAAATAATGTTGAAGTTTATCCTAGAAGTGGTGAGTTATTGAATCTTAAAATAGAAAATGATTTTATCTATTTTAAAGGTAAAGTTAAAAAAGAATATACTAAGGATATTTAATGAAATATATATATAAATCTATATTAGTTATTGCTATTATATCTCTATTTACAGCTTGTGACAAAAGTAAAGTTAAAGTTATAAAAAATAATCCTTTAGATACAAAAATCGGTACAATAGTAAATCAAAAACTAATAACAAAAGTTAAAGTTAAAAAAGTAATTCCTAAAAAGATTATAAAGAAGATAATAAAAAAAGTACCTCTTAGTGTTCAAGAGAAAAAACAAAACTTTAAAGAGATAATGGTACCAATATCTAAACTTGTATACAAAAAACTAGAAGATCAATATCAAGATATTAAAAAGAATATGTTAGAAAATAAAAATAGAGAATTTATAGAGTTGTTAAAAAAAGAGTATAAAGCTAAGAGTGACGAAGAACTTTTACAAGCTTTAAAACCACATCCAATAAGTATAGTATTAGCACAAGCTGCAATTGAAAGTGCTTGGTTGACTTCAAGATTTACAAGGGAAGCAAATAATATATTTGGGGTATGGTCTTTTAATAAAAATGAACCTAGAATAGCAGCATCAGGGATGAGAGGTGATAAAACAATATATTTAAAAAAATACAAGAATTATAAAAGTGCTGTTGAAGATTATTATAAAAACTTAGGTAAAAATTGGGCATATAAAGAGTTTCGAAAACAAAGAATTATCACTTCTGATCCATATGAATTAGTATTGCATTTAGAGTCATATTCTGAAAAGAAAGAAGCTTATACTTTAATGCTTCAAAAAGTGATAAGATACAATAAATTTGATAGTTTCGATCTAAATAGTAGTTTTTAGTGAAAGTTTTAGTAAGTGCCTTAGAGACTTCATCTAATATTCATCTTAAAGCTTTAAAAGAATATTTGAATGATGATATAGAATTTATAGGAATTTTTGATAAAAGTTTAGGTAATCCAAATTATGATATAAGTCAATTGGCAGTTATGGGGTTTGTTGATGCTTTAAAAAAACTACCATTTTTATTAAAATTAAATAAAGAGATGGCAACCTTAGCTAAAGATGTTGATAAAGTTTTACTTATGGATTCTTCTGGATTTAATCTTCCATTAGCTAAAAAGATAAAAAAGTTATATCCTCAAAAAGAGATTGTTTATTATATTTTACCACAAGCTTGGGCATGGAAAAAAAGAAGAATACCAGTAATAGAAAAATATTGTGATACTTTGTGTTCAATTATCCCTTTTGAAAAAAATCATTATAATAAAAAAGAGATGATAACTTATGTTGGACATCCTCTTTTGGATGAGATTAAGCATTTAAAAACAGAATTATCAAACAATAACACAATAGCTTTTATGCCAGGTAGTAGAAAAGGTGAGATAACGAAACTAATGCCAATATATAAAGAGGTAGCTAAACACTTAAATTGTAAACCAATATTAATAATACCAAAACATTTCACTCAAGATTATATAGAAAAAGTTTATGGAGATATATCTGAATTTACTATATCAAAAGATACTCATAAAACACTTTACGATGTTGATTTTGCTTTTATATGTAGTGGAACAGCAACACTTGAAGCATCACTTATAGGAACACCATTTATATTAACCTATATAGCAAACAGTTTTGATTATCATATTTTAAGAAGAATTGTAGACTTAAACTATATTGGTTTAGCAAATATATTTTTTGAAAGAATGGGAAAAGAGCCTATACATAGTGAACTTGTACAAGATAAAGTAACAGTTGATAATATATTAAAAGAGTATAAACATACGAATAAAGATAAATTTTTAAAGAATTCAAAAATTTTAAGAGACTATTTGGATCATGGTAGTTCAAAAATAGTTTCAGATATATTTAATAAAGAATTAAGCTAATATTTATTATAATTCGCATCCATTTTCTATATCCAAGGGAAGTTTTTATAAAAGATAAATTATATAGTTTATAAAGAGTTGGTAATAGGTTTAATATCTATACCTAATGTAGAGATTTGGAAAAAACACAAAAAGGTGGCTATCTATGAAAGTAAGAGCTTCAGTTAAAAAAATGTGTGACAAATGTAAAATTGTCAAAAGAAAAGGTGTTACAAGAGTAATTTGTGAGATCAAAAAACACAAACAAAGACAAGGATAAGCATGGCTAGAATTGCAGGTACAGACTTACCAAATAAAAAAAGAATGGAATATGCTTTAACTTATATTTTTGGTATAGGTTTACATACATCAAGATTAATATTAGATGCTACAGGTATCTCTTATGATAAAAGAGTTCACGAATTAAGTGAAGATGAAGTTGCAGCAATAAGAAATGAGATTCAATCTAACTATATGGTTGAAGGGGATCTTAGAAAAAAAGTTGCTATGGATATTAAAGCACTTATGGCTTTAGGATCTTATAGAGGTATAAGACACAGAAGAGGTTTACCATGTAGAGGGCAAAAGACTAAAACTAATGCTCGAACAAGAAAAGGTAAAAAGAAAACTGTTGGCGCAGCGGCTAAGTAAGGATAATTAATGGCAAAAAGAAAAGTAACTAGAAAAAAAGTTGTAAAAAAGAATATTGCTGACGGTATCGTTCACATAGCAGCTACTTTTAACAATACAATGGTAACAGTAACTGATAATGCAGGAAATGCAATCTCTTGGTCAAGTGCTGGAAACTTAGGTTTTAGAGGAAGTAAAAAATCAACTCCTTTTGCAGCAACTGCAGCAGTTGAAGATGCAGTTAAAAAAGCTATTGAACATGGTATCAAAAATGTTGGTATTAAAGTTCAAGGGCCAGGATCAGGTAGAGATACAGCGGTTAAAGCAATCGGAGCAATTGAAGGTATTACAGTGAAATGGTTTAAAGATGTTACTCCATTAGCACATAATGGTTGTAGACCTCCAAAAAGAAGAAGAGTATAAGGATAAGGCATGGCAAGATATAGAGGACCGTCAGAAAAATTAGAAAGAAGACTTAATGCTGACCTTGGACTTAAAGGTGAAAGAAGACTAAACGGTAAATCTGCTTTAGAAAAAAGACCTTTTGCTCCTGGACAACATGGACAAAGAAGAACAAAATTATCAGAATATGGTATGCAACTTCAAGAGAAACAAAAAGCAAAAATCATTTATGGTGTATCTGAAAAACAATTCAGAAAATACTTTAAAGAAGCTGCAAGAGTTGAAGGTAACACAGGTGCAAACTTAATTACTTTAATAGAAACAAGATTGGATAATGTTGTTTATAGAATGGGATTTGCTACAACAAGAGCAAACGCTAGACAATTTGTAACACATGGTCATATCTTAGTAGATGGTAAAAAAGTTGATATTCCATCTGTTATAGTTAAACCAGGTCAAAAAATTGAAGTAAAAGAAAAATCAAAAGTTAACACTCAAATCGTAAGATCTTTAGAACTTACAAATCAAACAGGTATGGTTGAATGGGTTGATGTTGATAAAGATAAAGTATTTGGAATTTTTACAAGAGTACCAACAAGAGAAGAAGTTGTTATACCTGTTGAAGAAAGACTAATAGTAGAGTTATATTCTAAATAATAATAAAAAGTAAAGGAAAATATATGAAAAAATTTGTAGATGCTCCATTTTTACCAACAGAGGTAGAGATTGAACAAATTACTGAAAATAGTGCTAGAATAAGTGCTTTTCCTTTTGAAAGTGGATATGCTATTACATTAGCTCATCCTTTAAGAAGACTTTTAATGAGTTCTTCTGTTGGGTATGCTCCAATAGCTGTAAAAATTGATGGTGCTAAACATGAATTTGATTCTATTAGAGGTATGCTTGAAGATATTGCTATATTTATTATAAATCTTAAAGAGTTGAGATTTAAAATAAAGGGTGAAGAGGAACAACTAGAGATAGAATACTCTTTCAGTAATTCAAGAGAGATTAAAGCATCTGATTTAGAAAATGATGATGTTGAGATAATCAACAAAGATCAACATCTAGCTACTATTAATAGTGATTGTACACTAAACTTTTCTGTTATTGTACAAAAAAGTATAGGGTATGTTACAAGTGAGGATTTAAGAGATTTAATCCCTGCTGATTTTATACCAATTGATGCATTTTTTACACCAGTAAAAAAAGTAACATATGATATTGAAAAAATTCTTGTAGAAGATAACCCAAATTATGAAAAAGCTGTATTTACAGTTGAAACTGATGGTCAAATATCTCCTATAGAAGCTTTTAAAGAAGCTATATCAACTATGTATTCACAAATGTCAGTATTTAACAAAGTATTTGATCTTTCTGAAGTTAAAATGGTTGAAGCAACAACTAGTGAAAGTACAATTGATCTTAAAGATTTAGTTGTAAAAATTGAAGATTTAAACTTAAGTGCAAGAAGTTTTAACTCTCTTGATAGAGCAGGTATAAAATTTGTTGGTGATTTAGCACTTATGAGTGAAGTTGAAGTTAGAAGTATTAAAAATCTTGGAAAAAAATCTTTAGAAGAGATTTCTGATAAGTTTACAGAGATTGGTTTTCCAATTGATGGTTCTTTAGATGAAGATACTGCATCAGCTTTAAGAAAAAAATTAGAGCAACTAAAAGCTTAATAGAAAAAAAGGGATAAATAATGAGACATAAGCATGGATATAGAAGGCTAAGTCGTACATCTTCTCATAGAAAAGCATTATTAGCTAACTTAGCTATTTGTATGATTGAAAGAGAAAAGATTGAAACTACTTTGCCAAAAGCAAAAGAGTTAAAAAGATATATGGAAAAATTAATAACAAAAGCAGCATCTGGTGACCTTAATTCACATAGATTAGTTTTTGCTTCATTACAAAGTAAAACTGCTACAAATAAACTTGTAACAGAATTAGCACCAAAATATTCTGATAGAAATGGTGGATATACATCTATTGTTAAAACTAGAATTAGAAGAGGTGATGCTACACAAATGGCTTATATTTCATTTGTATAGTATATAGATATATTCTTTCAAAAAAAAGGGTTGGCTATTGTAGCCAACCCTTTTTTTATATATCTTCTGTATATAGAGGATGATTCATAGAAAAATAATGTAATAAATAAGTAACTTCTAATGCTGAATATGTAAACTTTTTACTTAATTGCTCTTTTGTAATATCTGATTCTAGTTTATCATATATATTTGATACTATTTTATCAATCTCTTTTTTAAGTGGTTGAATATTGTATGTAAATACAAAGTGAGGGAAAAAAATATTTTCATCTTCTATAAAATAATTATAATTATTTTTATAAAATTTTATCAATACTAAAATATGTAAATCACTCCAATCTTTTAACTCTTCTAACTCTTCTCTATCTTTATTTTTGTAATTATTATTTTTATATTTAGATATAACTCTATAAACTAAAGAACCTAAAATTATATCATTTATATTTTCTAAAAATTCAGGTAATTTTATATTTTTAGGATCAGTTTTATCAAAATGTGAAAGTTTATTTTTCCAAATAGCACTTTTAAAAGGTTT
>JAYEPD010000186.1:0-6351 GCA_034723675.1 Campylobacterota bacterium | reverse complement strand
TACCCAATGGTCATAAAAATGTAAAGTGTAATAATCGTATGAGGGTATATCTGTATTTTTTGAGATATGTACTTGGTGTTTGTTATATACAACTATCTGATTTATCTCCAAAAACTCTCTTTTTTTATCGTGAAATTCTATATCTAATATACCTTTTTTTATTGCTGAAAAGCATAGTGTATCGTGTGAATGTTTTGCATAGTTTGTATAAAACACTTTTGCATAGTTTAACTCAGTAAACAGATTATTATTTTTATCAAAAAACTTTTTTATATATTCCCCTTAAATAATTTGGCTTCCTATCTCAAATGATATTACTGTCATATCATCATCTCTATCATTGATTCATAATCTTTCATCTCGTCTATAAATATCTTTTTTTGTTCTTCAATAAGTTTAGAATGATGCTATTTGATAATATTTCCAAATCTTTTTCACCACCCATAATGATAGTTGAATTTTGTTTTATAAAGAATAAGAAAGTAAAACAAATCAAGCAGTAAATTAACTTATAAAAAAAGGTGCTACATATGTAGCACCTTACTATATAAACGAATATAAGTTTTTATTTACTTTTCATCGCTTCTCTATAACCTATTTTATAAGCTTGTTTATTTATCTCATGTACTTTTGCAGGTACTTTAGAAAGCATTACTTCTTCAAGTAAATCTTTATCTACAGCTTCTACAAGACAGTTAGCAACACCTAGTGCGATAACTGATTGAGTAATAACATTACCAACTTCCTCTTTAGCAAGTGTAATGATTTCAATCTCAATAATATTCCATGTTTTTCTGTCTTCTTCAGTTGGTGTAATTAAGTTTGGCTCAATTACGATTGTTCCACCTGGTTGTACACCATCTTTGAAAAGGTCATATGACTTTTGTGCAACAGATAACATAAAGTCAATCTCACCATCATTTGCATATGGGTAAAAAATCTCATCATCATCAAGAGTGATATCAACAACAGTTGGTCCACCTCTTACTTGTGATGTATATGTTGCAGTTTTTAATCCGTGACCACCAGCTTTAATTTTTGCAGCTGCAAAAATCTCACCAGCAAGAAGAACACCTTGTCCACCAACACCTGTAAATCTCATTAGTTTTCTAGCCATGTGTTACTCCTTATATCTTTTTAGCAAAATCATCTTGTGTGATTTTTGCTCTTTTACCTTGATGTGCATCAATAATATCTTGGTACATATCACAGTATTCTCTAACTTCAGTATCATGTTTCAATACACCTGTAGGGAACATATTTAATTGCTCTTCAGGAGTCATTTTTTCATACTTAGCTAATGGAGTAGTGATTTTATCAATCCAATCTAAATTTTCCATAGCAGAAACCATTTTATTTTTTCTACCAAGGTTAATATGACAGTTAGACATAATATCAAAGAAAGAGAAACCTCTATGTTCAAAACCTTTGATTAATAATCTTTCTAGTTTCTTAGGATCAAGCATAGTTTCTCTACCTACCCATGAAGCACCAGAAGCAATTGCAAGATCACAACCATCAAAAGTTGGATCAATATTACCAGCTTTTTGAGTAACAGTCCACATACCTTGAGGAGTAGTTGGAGAAGTTTGAGAATTAGTTAAACCATAGATAAAGTTATTTATCATGATAAAGTTAATATCAATATTTCTTCTACAAGCGTGAATTGTATGGTTACCACCGATAGCCAGTGCATCACCATCACCAGCAACACAAATTACGTGCTTGTCTGGGTTAGCAAGTTTAACACCTGTAGCATAAGCAACAGTTCTACCATGAGTAGTATGAATTGTATTGAAGTCAACATAAGAAGAGAATCTTCCTGAACAACCAATACCAGAGATAACACAAACGTCATCTTGAGACCAACCCATTTTTTCGATTGCTCTAATTGTAGCTTTAAGAATAACTCCATCACCACATCCCCAACACCATAGTGTTGGCATTTTTTCAAGTCTTAAATATTTATCATAATTAAATGCCATTTTAGAATACCTCCTTAACTTTTGCTACAATCTCATGTGGAGAAATAGCTCTACCATTTACTTTGTAAAGACCTTCAATATCAAGTCTACTAGAAACTCTCTCAACTTCTTCAGTATATTGTCTGATATTTAACTCAACACAAAGTACATTTTTAATCTTATCTGTGTAAGATTTAATTGAAGTTGCTGGTGATGGCCATAAAGTAATTGGTCTAAATAAACCAGCTTTGATACCATCTTTTCTTAAATGTCTAATAGCTTCTTTAGCTGCAAGTGATACTGAACCATAAGCGATAATTAATACTTCACCATCAGAACCATCCATATCATCTAACATAAACTCTTCATTTAATTCAATCTCATCTTGATGAGCTACAACTTTATCTTCTAATCTTTGGATTAGTTTTCTACATGTTTCAATCTCTTCTGTTGGAAAACCATTTCTATCATGGTGTAAACCTGTATAGTGGTATCTATAACCTTCAAACATTGGGTTTAATGTAGCAGGCTCTGTTGGACCACACTCGTATGGAAAGTACTCTTGGGCAGGACCATCAAATGTTTTTCTAGGAACAATACCAGCTTTAACTTCCTCTTGAGTTGGAAGCATAGCTTTACCATGCATATGACCAATTGTCTCATCTAAAAGTACAATTACTGGTTGCATAAATCTATCAGCAAGATTAAAAGCTCTTACTGTTTCAGTATAACACTCAGCTAAGTTACCAGCACATAATGTGATTGATCTATAATCACCATGAGATGGGTTTGATGATTGTTTAATATCACCTTGTGAAACTCTTGTAGGAAGACCAGTTGATGGACCACCTCTCATAACATTTACACATACTAAAGGTACTTCAGCCATTTGAGCTAACCCTAAGTTTTCTGCTTTTAAACTCATACCTGGTCCAGATGTACCAGTCATAGTTCTCTCACCAGCCATACCTGCACCAATAACAGCACAAATAGCACCAATTTCATCTTCCATTTGAATACATGCACCACCAACCTTAGGTAAAAGGTCTGAGATCTCATGCATAATTTCACTTGATGGTGTTAATGGGTATCCCCCAAAAAACTTACAACCTGCATCAACACCTGCAAGTGCTGACAATTCATTACCAGTAGATATTACTTCTCTAGTTGCCATTCATATTCTCCTTATTTACCGTAATTTTCAGGTAATCTATAATTATTTTCTACAATAGCTACTTGTCTAGCTTTTGCTTCATCTGTAAGTTTTGCAAACTTATAACCATCTGCTTTTTTATCTGCAACAAAAATTGCAAAATCTGGACAGTTTAACTCACAGTCATTACAACCAATACAAGCTTCAGGATACTCGATACTAATCATAGCTCCTAAAGTTGAAGTTGGTTCTTGTTTCATTGATAGTACACCAGATGGACATACTGCAACACAAATATCACATGCTTTACATCTTGTAGTATCAACCCATACTGGAGTATTTTCAGGTGCTTTCATTAAAGACATATTTTCCCCTTCATTATTCAATTAATTTAAATAGAATATACGATTTCCAACTATTGTTTGGGATAATATCATACATTACTAGTGTCATACTAACCTATAATCTATGATAAGAATTTTAATATTTATATTTATTGAATAAGTAGTGTATGATATGTTACATTTTGAAGCATATTTATTTTAGGGTTATCAATACTCTTCTATTTTTCGCCCGACCCTCTTTTGTAATATTGGATGCAATAGGTTTAGTTTCACCATACCAAGATATGTTTAATTTTTTATTGTCTATATTATATAAGTTTAATAACTTTTTTATTGTTATAACTCTATTTTTAGATAACAATAGATTTGATTTAGCTTCCCAAATTGAGTCAGTATGACCTTCTAAATATATTTTATAACCAAAACATTCTGTAGATAATTCTGAAATCTCTCTTATCTTATTTATAGCTTCATTTGTTAGTTTATAAGAGCCTTGATTAAAGTAGATTGTTTTTTTAATAGCCTGTGTACAGCCACTTGCATTAACACATACACCATCTGGAGTATTTAAACATTTATCGATTTTATCATCAACTAAGTCATTATCAATATCCGCACCTATAAGTTGTGCAAAAAAAATTGTTAAACTAAACATATAAGTTAAAAATAATCTACTCATACTAAACTCCTTGAAAGTTATGAAAATTTATTAATTATATGTGCATACTACTTAAATATTTATTAGATATTAGTTATTATTATATATGAATTATCTATATCTATTTTTTATATCATTTTTATCTGCTACTTTATTACCCTTTGGTAGTGAAGCTTTACTCATTTATAATTTTACTCTAAATCAAAATATCTATTATTTGATACTTTTTGCTACACTTGGAAACTCTTTAGGGTCTATATTTAATTATTTACTTGGATATAAAGGTGAAGAATATCTTATTTCAAAAAAGATATTAACTCAAAAAAAGTTATTTCAATCTAAATATTACTTTGATAAATATGGTCTATTTATAATTTTATTGTCATGGATGCCAATCATAGGTGATCCTATAACTGTTGTAGCTGGAGTATTAAGATATAATATTTACAAATTTATAGCTCTAGTTTTAGTTGCAAAATTTGCAAGATATATTTTTGTAGCTATTGGATATTTTTATTTTCAATAGCTACTTTGTTGATTTTATAATGATTTGTATCTCTTATCTAACTCTTTATATACTAAATCAAATGTTATATTTTCTATTTTTTCTAAAATATTTATCATTATAACATTATCTTCACTTCCATTCCATACTTTGATGTATGTACCTTCTTTATATCCATTGTCCTGTCTAAATTTATTTAATGTATTTTTTCCAATATAAAACTTTTGTAACCAAGTAAAACTTAACCCTGATAGTTTACAACATCTAAAAAATTGATCTATAAATCTCTCAACACCACTAAAAGCAGGCATATTACCTGTTTCAATTGCAAATGCTATATATGATAATTTTTCTGCTTCTTTTACGATAAGTTTTACATCAATATCATCTACATCAATAGCTTCATATATACAATGAGTATTTACTAAAGATACTGCTTTTGGAATGTTTGTTTCTTGAAGAATATAACTCATCAAAAAATGCCAAACATCTACTAATTCAATATGTAAGTTATTTAAATCAGGTTTTTCACTTATATTTTTCCAATGTTTCCATGGTGTTGAATCTATTAGTTCTGAAACTTCCATATGGATACATCTCAACCAGTTTATCTCTTTATCATATTTATTAATTCCTAATTCCCAATTTGTACCATTTGTATCATCATTTAATTTTTTTTGTAATAAAAACATCTCTTCAAGTTTAGATGGAAAACTTGATGATTCTTCTAAAAGTTCTGCTAAAGGCAAACACTCTTCAACTAAAATATCTAAAGAGTTATTTTCACTTGTAGTATTACTTTGACCTTGTAATAAGTGAACAATTAAAGCTACACTATAAGGTATCTCATCTTTTTGTTCCCAATCTAAAACATCACTAGATGTAACACCTACATAACTAGCAAAACTTTCAATTGTAGTAAATCCTAAATTTTTGACACTATTTTTTAACTCTTCATATAACAATATATTCTCCTAAATTCATAAATTAAATTTTATCTTTTACTCTCATAAAATGAACAAGAAACTCCACTACTTTGTAAAACAACTATCGAGGGTATCATTTGAGATTTAAATCCATAAGCTTTACAACCATGTGGCTTGTTATTTTCCCAAGTAACATAATAAAATTTACACTTTTGACAAACAACTTTTTTATTCATGTTGAAAATTCTACTTAAATAAGCTTTAAGAAGTGTTTATATAGAATGTTGAATAAATATTTTTCTAATATTATCATAAGTTATTGTAATAGAAAATAGGACAAGTTTATAAATTAAACAAAAGGTTAAAATATGTTTGGAATGGCAACACAACGAGACTTAGAGGTTATGGATAAATTTTTCAGTGAATTTATCCAATTTGTTACAAATAAAAGTAATTCATTTGATTTTAATGAAAAATCATCAAATTCCAATGTTAACAGTATATTAAACAAATGGGCAGTAATGGCTTCTGAATTAGACAGAAGAAGTAAAGATGATATGAAAGTTATGGGAGAAATTGTTCTTACAACAGACAAAGTAGAACAAGGTATATACAAATGTAGAGTAAATGCTAAAACAGGTAATCCAATGATACAAACTTTAGCAAATACAATTAATAAAATGGTAGATGTTACAGAAAAAAATATGAATGAATTAAGAAGTGTATTAAAATCATATACAACCAATGACTTTAAACCTTTAATAGATATAGACCCAATGTTAAAAGAAGATTTACTAAAAG
>JAYEPD010000185.1:0-6379 GCA_034723675.1 Campylobacterota bacterium | reverse complement strand
TATTCAAAATAAATATTAGAAAACTATAGCTTTATCTTTTTACCACTATTTAGCTATACTAGATAAAATACAACGCAAAGAGTATATTATGGTAACAAAAGAAGATTTAGCACAAGCGATGCTTAGACTAGAAGCAACACAAGAAAAAACAACCAAAGAAGTTGAAAAACTAGCAAGTTACATTGGAAATATTGGAAGAAACCAAGGTGATGTAGCAGAAGAATTTTTTATTAACTCTATATCACCTACTTTAAAAGTTGGTGGAATACAATATGATGAACTAAATAAGAATATGTATAAAAAAACAAAAAAAGCAGAAGGTGAATTTGATATAGTTCTAATCAATGGAAAAGATATAGCTATAATAGAAACAAAATATAAAGCTCATGAAAATGACTTGGATAACTTAATAGATAAAAAACATAAAAACTTCAAAAAATTATATCCACAATACGATGAATATACTCATCATCTAGGATTGGCAAGTTTTTATATAAATGATGATATTAAAGAAAAAGCACTTCAAAATAATGTGATGATTTTACAAAGAAAAGGCGATATTGTAGAAACTATTTTACCTAAGAATTAAAGATGTTTGCAACAGCTAAAGACTTAAGATTTAATATATCTATGTTATTTGACCTCCTAACAAAAGGTGAAGATATAACTATAACATATAGAGGGAAACCAAGAGCAAAACTTATACCTTTTAATGCAGATGAACCATCTCCTAAAAGTTCTGAGATGTTTGGAATGTTAAAGGATGAAGCAAAAGATGTAGACACTACAGTAAGAGATATGAGAAAAGGTAGAAACTTTGCTCTATGATATAGAAGTTTTTAGAGCTAATTAAAAAATTTAAAATAATAAAAAACGACACAACCCTTTCCAAAATAGTTTATATACTTCACAATATGATAAATACAAGGAGTTATTTGGATGAAAATCGGATTTGGTGGTTTTGATGAAGATAATATGAAAAAAGCTATTCAGGCTTTTTCCAATATTTGGTATAAATCGTTTATTTAACAATGTATTACATATAGATTAACATTAGCTTTTAGAGATATTTTTAAACAAATATACCACACTTAAGAGTATGACTGCTACAAATATAAGACCATAACTTTTAAACTCTTCTATGTAAGTGTATATTAACTCTCCCATCATATAAGATGCTACCCCTATAACCAAAGCCCAAACTATAGTTGCCATAACATTAAAAATAGCAAATTTTTTAGAGTCATATTTAGTTAAACCCATAGCAAGAGGTATAAGTGTTTTTATACCATAAATATATTTTTGGAAAAATATACCAAAAGAGCCATATTTTCTCATCAGTAGATGTGCCATAGCTATTTTTCTTTTATGTTTTGCCATCATCTGTTTTGCATAAGCCTTATTTTGTCTAGCAATTGTAAATAAAAATTGATCTCCTATAAAGTTTGCAACCCCTGCAACTATAATAGCTGTAGTTAAATCTAACTCACCACTATAAGATAGTATACCTGCAACAACTAAAGCAAGAAAACCACCCCCAAATGAGTATAAAAATAAAACTATATAACCCCAGTCTCGTATCAAATCTTCCATATAAGTATCTCCAACTAATAATTTTTTATAATATCTTCAAATACAAGCGTAAGTTTCTCAACCTCTTCTACGCTTGTACACTCATCTATTGCATGTATTGTGTCATTTTTAACACCAAATTCAACTGTAGGTATTTTAAATTGACCAAAAAACCTAGCATCGCTAGTCCCACCAGCAGTACTAAGCTTAGTTTCTATGTTACAAATATCTTTTATACTTTTTTGTAATGTTTTTACTATTTTATTATTAGCATCTGTTATAAAAGGGTATGACCCTTGTGTTAATTTTAAGCTATAATCTAAACTGTTAAATTTAGAAGTGATAAAACTTTCAATACTCTCTTGTGTAGTTTTTGTACTATTTCTAACATTGAACATCATATTTAGTTTATTTGGTGTTACATTTGTAACTTCCATACCTGCTCTTATATCTGTTATTATAAATTGGCTAGGACTAAAAAACTCATCTCCATTGTCTAGGTTATATCCAGCAATTTTAGGTAATACTGATGATATATTATGGATTGGATTTATTGCTTTTTGGGGATATGCTGCATGTCCTTGCTTACCTTTAAGTTCTAAATATCCATTTATACTACCTCGTCGCCCTACTTTTATAGCATCACCAAATGCATTTTCACAAGTTGGCTCTGCTACTATTGTTGCTGTTGGTAAGAAATTTTTATCTTTTAAGTATTCTAGAACTTTAACTGTTCCATTTATCGCTTCACCCTCTTCATCTGAAGTTAAAAGTATAGATAAAGTACCATTGAAATTATTTGTATTTTTACATGCGTGTAAAAAACTAGCAACTCCACTTTTCATATCTTGTGCACCTCGTGCTGTTATAACTCCATCAACTACATCAGCTTTGAATGGATCAACACTCCAGCCATCACCTGTTGGTACCACATCTATATGACCAGCAAAACATAAGTGTTCATCTGTATCATTAAACTTTTTATAATAAAATCTATTTGTAACATCTTCAAAGTCAAGCTTAATACAACTCCAACTATCTCCTAAATAATCTTCTATAAACTCATAAATACCTGCATCATCTGGTGTTATTGATTTGTATTGTAGTAATTTTTGAAAAAATGGTATTAGTTCCATATTTGCCCTATTTTAATTTTTGGTTATTTTAGCTAAAATATACTTTAAGGGCATCTCTAAAAACTACTATAATTCATAAAAGTTGAAACTAAACTTGAGATTTTATCACAAAAATTTTTTGGTGAAATATCTGTTTAGTTTATTGCGATACTCAAATTGACATTTAGTCAATTTTGCGTTTCTCTTCCCTATGGGCTTTGTATACTTTTGTTTATAGTTTGCATCTAACTTTTGAATTAACCCGTTAGTACTTCAAGTTATCTAACAAACTCTAAACAAAAGTATCCTAAAGTTATGAACATATTAGTTTTTAGAGATGCCCTAAATTAAAGATAAGGAACTATATAGATGCATATAGATATTACACCTGAAGTATTAGTATCACAACTAAAAATTGGTCATGGGGAAACAATCATCTCACAAGTAGAAAATACAATTAAAAATACGAAAAATTTTAACGACTTTTCAAAACACATATTGAGTTTAAATGATAAACTTAAGCATATGAATGGATATGTTGCTTTATCAAATACTCATCCATATTTTAAAATAAAATGTGACTCAATAGATAACAATGAGATAATAAAAGAGTTTAAAGATGAGTTAGAACATTGGAGTGATAAATATCATGTAGAGCTTCAAAAAGTTGAAAACAAAGAGGTATATTATATACTAGGTAAGAACTAGATTTATCTAGTCACCTGGACTTTTACAGCTCAAATCAAAATCTAAATATTCAGGTGGCGTACATTGAGCCTCTGGGTCATTATCTACTTGACTTTGAAACGAATCTCCCATAGATAAAAGCTTGTAAACATTTTCTTGTAAGGCATTGGCTTGACTCATGGCAAACATACCAGACTCAGCAGCTATACTTTGTTTTGTAAAATTATAACTTTCAACTGCAAAATCAATATCTTTTATAGTATCTTTAGCATTTTGTTGTGCTAAAAAGTTATTGTAATGATATTTTGATAGTATCTCTAACTCTTCTGTAGTACTAAACACTTTTGATTGTTCAAGATCAAACTGTTCTCTTGCACTGTTTATAACATCAATCAATGTTTCACCTTGTTGTTGCAAATTTGCATCAAGTCTTGGTTGTGGAGCACATCTTTTATCATCTGGATTTGCCATAGTGATAACCATACTATTTAACTTAAGAACTGCACCACTTACAGATATAGATATATCACCTTTTATATTAAACATATCAATTGGTCCATCACCAGAATTTGCTAACTCTGAATAATCCCAACTCTCTACTTTATTAGGATCTAATATAATAGTCTCTGCAGGAACAGTTGAGTACCCTCTACCTTCTAGTCTTCCTATTTCAGACCCACCACTAACTACTGATAAAGTTTCTGTAGTATCAGTAGGAAAAGGGAAAGTGTCATAAAATCCAAAGTTATTAAACTCTAAAGTTATTTTTTCTACATATCCACCCTTTACATTAAGTAAAGTTTCTGTTGCACCACCTAAATCATATACTTGATCACCAGCTGTATCTGGATCAAAATCTGTAAATATATATTCATCATTTTCATTTGGAGCAACATTATCCCAATCAAAGTCAACTAGACCAGGAAGATCAGATGATAATATATCACTCAATGGTGTAGGTTCACTAAAACCTGTATTTATACCACTTAGACTTTTATTGTTTTCTACATCACTACCTATATCACAAGAGGTAAAAGGATCAAGTTCTAATGAGACAAAATCTGTAGAATCATTATTGTAAAAAAATGTTAAGTTTGATTGGGCACTTAACATCTTAATACCATTGTAGTTTGTTTGATCTATCACTTTATCAAAAGTTTTAACTAACTCTAAAATATCTGTTTTTAGAGCTATTCTATCATCTTCAGTTGTGTTAGAATCAGCCATTTGAATAGCTTTCATTTTTATAACATCTAAAATATTTGATTGGGTTTTCATAGCACCTTCGGCTATTTGTAAAAGAGCAATACCATTATTTGCATTTAGTGAGTATTGATAAGCTGTAGATTCTTCTGTTCTTAAATTGTCAGATATTATTAATCCTGAACTATCATCTGCAGCATCATTTATATCGGTTCCTGTAACTATTTTTTCTAAAGCTGTTAACATATCTCTACTAACAGTATTGTAGTTATTCATTATAGTATTATAATTATAATCATTATTTACTAACAAAACAGAACCTTTATCATGAATTTTTAAATAGTTAAAGTATTAACACTATTTACATATATACAATTTTAACTAAATAATAATTAAACTATTAACTATTTTTATAAAAAATTCAATTTTCCCATAACAATGTCATTGTGATTTACAAATCTATCACATTTTTTACCCTCAAGTGATATACATATATTTTGCCATTGTTTTGTATGTCCACCATTTTGTTTAGGAAATTGTTTTAATTTAAACATCATAGCATGTGCATATTCATGAGGTAATACATAATCTATCATATAATCTTCACTCTCTTTAAAACGGTTTTTGTTGAGTACAATTTTTATTTCACCTTCATTGTAAGCTGCCAAACCATATAAATTGTCTGGTATTTTATCTGAGATAATTATAGGTATTTTTAAATCAAAACCATATTTTTGAATAATTAAGTTTCTTATATAATGCTCTTTTTTAGTTAATTTTAATTTAACATCATCAGATAATGGGTTGTTTTTAAATTGAATGTCATTATAATAGATATATATCATTAAAAAAATAGATATAAATATAATAGTTAAAAAAATATCTCTTATTTTATTCAAAATCAACTACTTTTATTACGAAAAGAGCTTAACATATATTTTACTTATTTTGGAAGATTAAATTTTTGTGTAGTGTATATACCATCTTCATCAAAGAAACAATAATATAAAAGATCTTTTTTGACAGAAAGCCCACAAAGAAACCTAAGAGCAATATTTGCCTGAAAAGAAGCTATATTCATCACAATTGGTGCTGCAATACCATCAGGCTTATGATCTGTTATATTAAAAACAGCTCCAAAAGAACTCTTATCAAAAAAACAAACCTGCCCATGAAAAGATTCAACACTACCATAAATCCAAGGTATATTTTTCTCTTTACTAAATCTATCGATCTTTTCTCGTACCTGTAAGTTATCTGTAGCATCTATAATTAGGTCATAATAATCATTTGTAACACTAAATGTATTAAAATCCATATCATAACTATTTACTTTTACAAATGAACAACGAGAAGTTATAATATCTTTTAATACCTCTGATTTTAGTTTACCCTCATCGTTTAAATTAAATCCAATTTGTCTGTGAATATTATGTATACCAACTTCATCAAAATCAACTAAATCTATTTGCCCTATTCCTGAAGCTCCTAAAGCAATACCTAAACTACAACCTAAACCACCACAACCTATAATTGCAATTTTCTTATCTTGTAAAGACCTCTGTGTTTCTTCTCCCCAAAGTTGTATCTGTCTATTAAAGTATTCATTAAAATTATCCATTGTTTTACCCTTTTATACCAAAATATGAGGTTCTCTTAAATCTGAAATCATATCAATTTTCACCTTAAGCTACCATTGTGATAAGTATGAGATACTGTAAAGTAAACCAACATAGTACCCAGTTAAAAATGATGGGTATAATACTCATTTCCTTTAAAATAGGATTTTAATATATTTGGAA
>JAYEPD010000184.1:0-6400 GCA_034723675.1 Campylobacterota bacterium | reverse complement strand
CTAATGAAGCTGCTTCTGTATTAAATCTTCTAGTTTCTGCATCACAAACACCTGTATCTAAAGATGGTACTGCTACTACTAATTGAACTTTACCTTCTCCACCAATTGTTTCATTTTGAAGCATTGGATCACAATTTACTACTGTACATACTGGTGCTGTATCACCTACATTTACATCATTTCCTGCTAAGTTACATACTATATCATTTTTAAAAGTTACTGTTGCCATTTGTTAATTTCCTTGTTTTTGTTTTTAAGTGATGTAAGTTTAATCAAATAAGATAAAAGTACTCTTAAATGATTTAGTTAGTCATTTTGCTACATCTAACTAATATTTAAGTATAATTTTACAATGAGACTAGATACATACTTAAGTAATTATAACACCATTCAAAGTAGAAATAAAGCAAGTGAACTTATTAAAAATAAAAAGATATCAATAGATGGAAAAATAGTAACAAAACCATCTTTTAAGATCAATGGTGATGAGGATATTATTATATTAGAAGAGGATTTTTTTGTAAGCCGTGCTGCTTATAAACTAAAATATTTTTTAGAAGAGTTTAATATAAACATTCAAAATAAAGTTGCATTGGATATAGGCTCATCTACAGGTGGTTTTACACAAATACTTTTACGAAATAATATTAAAAATGTAACATGTGTAGATGTAGGAAGCAATCAGCTTCATAAAAGTATCAAAGATGATAAAAGAATAATACTAAAAGAAAATACAGATATAAGAGCTTTTAAACCAGATTTAAAATATCAACTTATCACTTGTGATGTCTCTTTTATAAGTATTTTAAATATAATAGAAAGTATAAATAGATTAGCACAAAATGAGATTATTATACTTTATAAACCACAATTTGAAGTAGGATCTAATGTAAAAAGAGATAGCAATGGTGTTGTACTTGACGATATTTCAATAGCAAAAGCTAGAGATACTTTTATAGACAAAACCTTATCTTTACAATGGAAACTGATCCATTGCCAAAAAAGTAAACTAGCTGGGAAAAGTGGGAATGTGGAAGAGTTATTTTACTTCCATCTCTAATACTTTCCAAGGTAAGCCTTGAGTCATAAGTTCTTCCATATATAGTGCAGAGTCAAACTCTTCAACATTTCTAGCACCTTTTAAATCCCAAGTTCCATTATAAACTAGCTTTGTACCAATCATCGCTGGTACTCCTGTAGTATAACTAACAGCTTGAGCAGTTGTCTCCTTATAACACTCTTGATGATCACAAATATTATAGATATAATATTTTTTTCTTTGCCCATCTTTTATACCTTCACAGATACAACCTATATTTGTAAGTCCGTGTGTTCTTGGACCTAAACTAGCTGGATCTGGTAAAAGTGTTGTCAAAAACTCAATAGGTGTTATCATCATCCCTTTGTGTTCAACTGGCTCGATCCCTAACATCCCAACATTTTGTAAACAGTTCATATGTTGTATATAAGCATCACCAAATGTCATAAAAAATCGAATTCTTTTTAAACCTTTTATATTTTTACTTAAGCTCTCTAACTCTTCATGATATAAAAGATATGATGGTTTTACACCAATTTCAGGATAATCGTGATCTACTCTTATCTCAAGTGGTTTAGTCTCAATCCACTCTCCTACTCCTTGTTCATTTTTTTGCCAATATCTCCCATTTGCACTTACTTCCCGAAGATTTATCTCTGGGTTGAAGTTTGTAGCAAATGGGTATCCGTGATCACCTGCATTACAATCCATAATATCAATAAACTCTATAGTATCTAAATAGTTTTGTTCTATATACTTTACAAATACACCAGTCACCCCTGGATCAAAACCACTTCCTAAAAGTGCAGTTAAATTTTTATATTTGAAATTTTCATCTCTAGCCCACTGCTCTTTATACTCAAACTTGGCCTCATCAGGGTGCTCATAGTTTGCTGTATCTATATAATGTGTTTGTGTTGCACTACAAGCATCCATAATAGTAAGGTCTTGATAAGGAAGTGCTACATTTAATACAACTTTTGGTTTTACTTGACCTATTAGTTGAATTAGATCAGGTATTCTGTCAGCATCTACTGTTGTGATGTTTATATCTACACCTGTTTTCTTTTTTACAGTTTTTTGTATAGTTTCACATTTGCTTAGTGTTCTACTTGCTAGTGTTATATACTTAAAAGTGTCTATATTCATAGCACATTTTAAAGTGGCAACTGTACTAACTCCACCAGCCCCTATTATCAAAATACCTTTTTTTTCCATTTAAAATACCCTTTTTATTAAAATAAATTTGCGTTGTTCTATTATATGTATTAAGTTTTTATTAAGATTAATAAAAAAATTACGCGTGACTACAAAATGTAGAGCCATTAATCAACTAAGTAATAGTACAAAATATATCGTATATAAGTTAATAAAGAAAGCTATTTTCTTTAATCTTAATAAAAACTTAATACATATAATAGTACTACTATTTTTTAAATATCAGATTTTGGATTATATACTTTAAAACCCCTAAATCTTCTCCATACCCTCATCATCAAGTTTGATAAGATTTTGTTCCAATAAACTTGTCAATGCTCTTTTATAAGCTTTTTTACTCATACCAAACATATCTTTTACAGTATCTGGATCTGTTTTATAGTTATAAGGTAGATCTCCATGATTTTGTGTCAAAACTTCTAATATTTTTTTTGTATTAATATCTGCTGAAAAAGTTTTTCCAATTGGTTGTAAAGATATATCTATCTTTCCATCATCTCTTACAAGTTTTATATAACCTTTTAAGCTATCTCCAACTACAACTGTTGTAAATATCTCATTTTTATATATCATACCTTCATAAGTATCATCAATGATAGTTTTATATCCCATTGGGGTTTTTGCAAATACAAGTAGATCAACCTCTTGGTTTACTACTAAATCTTTAGTATCTGAACTCAAAAATGATGTTATTTTTTCAACACCTATTAGTCTTTCACTCTCATCATCTTCTACTATTCTTACTATTCTTGTCTCACCCTCTACAAACGGTGTTTTTTGTCTATTTTTTGGTACAAAAAGGTCTTTACTAAGACCCCAATCTACAAAAGCACCAAAAGATACTACATCTACAACTCTTGTAAACATAAATTGATCTTTCATACCATATGGTTTTTGTGTTGTTGAAACAAATCTATCTTCACTATCAGTGTATACAAAAACTTCAATTTCATCATCTACTTGCATATCAGATGTTACATAAGCATTTGGAAGAAGTATAACCTCCTCATCTAAAGCTTCTAGGTAAATTCCTGGTTCTGTTATTCTATTTACTCTTAGTGTATTTAATACACCTAAATTTATATGTTCATTTATCATAATCGTATTGTATCTAAATATTAATCTATTTTAGATACAACTTTAGATACAATGCAACTATGAAACACTTAAAAGGTTATGGAAAAAGATATTTTTCATTAGCAATCATTGCGATGTACTCAACTTTGTACAAGCTTTGTACAATAGATACAAATCTACAATATCATCTAAAATCTTGGCAATACCAAGAATACAAAACTTCTCCACCATCTATTAATTTAAATCATTAACATAAAATTTAAAATAATATAGGAAAATATATGAAAAATAAAACAATAAAACTAAGTCTAGTGGCAACACTTTTAACTACATTAAATCTACATGCAAATGATAATTTAGGTATGATAACAGTATCAAGTGCAACAAAAAGTGAACAAAGTATAAAAGATGTAACATCAAATATTGAAGTTATTACAAGTATAGAGCTTGAAGAGAAACATTATACAACAGCTACACAAGCTTTAAATAGTATAGCAGGAATTGACATAACATCAAATGGTGGTTTGGGTCAAGGAGCATATGTAAGAATAAACGGTATGCACTATAGTACAACATTGGTTCTAATAGACGGTGTAAGATACAATGATATTACAAATGGTTCTGCTTTTTTAGAAAATATCATGGTATCTGATATAAAACAAATTGAAGTTATAAAAGGTGCACAATCAGGTGTATGGGGTGCAGATGCTAGTGGTGGTGTTATAAATATCATTACAAAAGATGCTACTCATGGTTTACATGGAAGTATAAACACAGAAGTAGGTAGTTTCAATACTAAAAAATATGGAGCAACTGCATCTTACAAAGATGATAATTATTATCTAAAACTATCAGGGCAAAAAATCACATCTGATGGCTTCTCTGCTCAAGTACCAAATGGTGATGATGTAGATGATTATGAAGATGATAGTTATGAAAACACTACAACATCATTAAAAACTGGTATTAATATAAATGATAACAATAAAATTGATATTATTCATACAGATATTGATACAAAGTTAGATTATGATAGTGGTGCTTGGGGTTCAACATCTGAGGATATAGCAAATAGTGAAATTTATAAATCCACATCAAATAGTAAATTCACAAAAATAAACTATAACAATAAAAATCAATTAACAGATAATAATATTTATGCTAGTAATTCATCTTTTCATAGAAAAGATCCAGAAGGTTATACAAAAGAATTTAAAGGTGAAGTTGAAGAGATAGGTGTAAATACAAATATAAAATATAATAAAAATGATTTTTTACTGTTAGGTTTAGATAAAAAAGAGTTTTCTCAAGAAAAAGGTTACGAAATTGACTATATAAATAATGGTATATTTTTAACAAATAGTAATACTTTTGATACTATGAGTGATAATGATACTATTTTAACTCAATCAATAAGATATGATACTTATACTAGCTTTGAAAACAAAACCACAGGAAAACTTGGTCTTAAGCATTTTCACAATGATTTTACATTTTCTACAAACTATGGTACTGGATATAAAGCACCATCACTTTATGAGTTAAGTCATGATGGTGGAGATGACTTAAAACCAGAATATACAAAGTCTTTTGATATATCAACAAAATATAAAGGCTTTGAAATAAAGTATTTTGAGAACAAAATAGATGATTTAGTTTCGTATAGTTACAATGGTACTCCGTATGATTATAGTGACGATTTTTATGAAAATACAGATGGCACATCAACTATAAAAGGTTATGAACTAAACTACAAAAAAGATATATTAGATGATTTATTTTTAGCTATTAATTATACAAAGATTGATGCAAAAGATAAAGATGGTAAAACATTGGGTAGAGTTCCTGAAGAATTATTAAAATTATCTGTTGATTATTATGGTATTAAAAATACACATATTAATGTAAATGGTGAATATGTTGGAGATAGATGGGATATGAATGGTGAACCAACAGATGGTGCAAAAACAGGAAAATATACAGTAGTAAACGCTGTAACAAACTATGATATTAACAAAGATTTAAAAATATATTTAAAAGTAGATAATGTAACTGATAAATATTATCAAACAGTTGATGGATATGCTACAAGTCCAAGAGCATATTATATTGGATTAAATGCAAAGTTCTAAAACTATAAATACAAGAGAGTTTATAAAATATAAGTTTTTAAACTCTTTGTTTTTTGGAATATCAGTGGGGAGTATTTTTGTACTTTATACCCCACTTGAACCATCTATATATAGTATAGGTGGTATTATCTTAGCATTAGGAATGCTGGGCGTTGCTAAGGTATATACAAAGATTATCACTATAGAATATTTTTATAAAATATCAATTTTTGTTGAGTTGGTTGTTCTATTTTTGATAGTTTATTTTTTGATATTTAACTACAGTTATATAACTGCATTTTTGATATATAGTGGTTATCAACTCACTTTTGTTTTTGGTTCTTATTTAGTACGAGCTGAGACTATATTTTTAAAAAAGTCTAAAAAATTATCATTTATAGATGTAGCTAAACAGCAAGGTTATCTTTTTGGTATGATTGTTTCATATTTATTTTATAAACTTTTAGAGTTAGGTTTTGAAGTAACAAATAAACAAATACAAGTATATGATATACATATTTTACTTCTCTTTATACAACTTATCACACTTTATTTTTTATATAAAGCATTTGTAGTAAAAACAAATGATAAAATAGAATAAATAAAAAGAGAACGATATGACACTTGGGTGAAAATTCCTTAATTATGTTTGGACTTTATTTGGCTTATTTTTGGTCTAATAATAGCTTATTTGGGGCTATTTCCACAGACTCTAGTATTTGTTATAGGTTGGATAATCCACGACTATGATTTTCAGCATAAACATCCAATAAGTTTCTTATCATTTTTTGATATTGTGTATGATGTTTTTTTGCTTCTGCTTTAAAAAACTCAATACTTTCTTTTGTCAAAGAAATTGTAACTTTTACATTTTCTTCTTTAAAGATTAAATCTTTTGGTGAAGGTAAAAAATCTTCTATGATTTTTATATCCCCAATTGGTTCATCTGTATATT
>JAYEPD010000183.1:0-6407 GCA_034723675.1 Campylobacterota bacterium | reverse complement strand
TTGAGGGGCTCGTACTTAACGGTGTGAGGGTTCAAATCCCTCCAGTCGCACCATATAAATTTAAAATCAACAATATTTTTAATTTTATATTTACTAGTAGAAAAATCTAAACATCCATAAAGTTTTACAAGCTTCTATGAATCACTATTAAATATATCCCTTGTGTAAACTTTATCTTTTACATCATCTAAAATATTTTCAAATCTATTCGCAATAATTACATCACTTATAGTTTTAAACTCTTCAAAATCTTTTATTACCTTAGAATTAAAAAACTTATCTTCTTTCATTACAGGTTCATATATAACGACCTCTATCCCTTTTGCTTTTACTCTTTTCATGATACCCTGTATAGCACTAGCTCTAAAGTTATCACTACCTGATTTCATAACCAATCTATATATACCAACAACTGAAGGTCTCTTAGCTATGATGCTATCTGCTATAAAATCTTTTCTTGTGCTATTTGATTCTACTATAGCACCTATTATATTGCTTGGAACATCTTTATAGTTTGCTCTTAGTTGTTTTGTATCTTTTGGTAAACAGTATCCACCATATCCAAAACTTGGATTGTTATAATGTGTACCAATTCGTGGATCTAGTCCTACACCATCTATGATTTGTTTTGTATCTAAGTTATGTGATTGAGCGTATGAATCTAGCTCATTAAAGTATGCTACTCTTAATGCAAGATAAGTATTAGAAAAAAGTTTTACTGCTTCTGCTTCTGTTGAATCTGTAAGTAAGATGTCAATATTTTCTTTTATTGCACCTTGAGCTAATAAATCAGCAAATATTTTTGCTCTTTGGCTATTTTCTCCAACTATTATTCTACTTGGGTAAAGGTTATCTTGAAGAGCCAATCCCTCTCTTAAAAATTCAGGTGAAAATATAATATTTGTAGTATTAAACTTTTCATTTATTGATTTTGTGTATCCTACAGGTACAGTTGATTTTATAACCATAGTTGCGTTTGGATTTATCTCTAAAACATCTTTTATAACTATCTCAACTAATGATGTATTAAAATAGTTTGTGTCTGGATCATAATCTGTGGGAGTAGATATAATGATAAAATCAGCACCTTCATATGCTTCATATTTGTCTAATGTAGCCTTAAAATTTAATTTTTCATTTTTAAGATAACTACTTATCTCTTTGTCTTCAATTGGAGATATACCATTGTTTAGCATATCAACTTTTTCTTTGATAATATCTAATGCAATCACCTCATTATGTTGTGACAAAAGAACTCCATTAGAAAGCCCTACATACCCAGTACCTGCAATTGCTATTTTATAACTCTTCATTATTTCAACTCTCCAAAATTAGTAATTTGATTATATCTTTATTTTCTTGTGATTTGTTTAACATATTTTTAGACATAAACTTATTAGTGGATTTATGTAATTGTATCTAAATCAATTTTAGACTATAATCTTTTAAAATAATTATAAAATATATACTAAATATCTCTAAAGAGATTAATTAGTTTGGAGATACTTAATGTTACACCAAATGGCACAATACTTAACGGATATGATTTTTGATATGGGATACTTAGGTATATTTTTACTTATGCTAATAGAAAGTTCTTTTATCCCTTTCCCTAGTGAGATAGTTTTAATTCCAGCAGGATACTTAGCTTCAAAAGGTGATATGAGTATAAGTTTGATACTGTTTGCTTCACTTTTGGGATCTATATCTGGTGCTTTGATTAACTATTTTGGAGCGTTGTATGTAGGTAGAAAATTTTTACTTAAGTATGGTAAGTATATTTTGGTTTCACCAGAAACATTAGATAAGATGGAAACCTTTTTTTCCAAACATGGAGCAATATCTACTTTTACAGGTAGACTAATACCTGGAATTAGACAACTTATCTCTATACCTGCTGGATTATCTCGCATGAATCTAAAAGTATTTGTATTTTATACTTCACTTGGTGCTTTGATATGGAGTGCTATTTTAGTTGCATTGGGATATATAATTGGTGAAAACCAAGAGCTTATACAAAAATATTTATCAGAAATTATTTTTATAACTCTTATATCTGTTGCAATCATAACAGTTGTGTATATATTAAATCATAAAAGAAAAAATGCCTAAAAATATTGAAGCGATAGAGAATAGAGAGAAGTGTTATAGTTGTTTTCGTCCTATGACTAGTTGTATGTGTAAGTATATAAATAGATTTTATACAGAAACTTTGTTTGTGATACTAATGCATCCAAAAGAGTTCAGAAAAACCAAAAATGGTACAGGACATTTTACACATCTATCATTGACAAATTCGAAAATGTTTATAGGGATAGATTTTACTAATAATAAAGAGATAAATAATATCTTAGATGACAATTCTTTAAATTGTTATCTTCTTTATCCTGATAATAATAGTGTAAAATTAAATACACAAACAATAGCAAAAGATAATAAAAAAAATGTAATATTTATCATAGACTCAACATGGCCATGCTCAAGAAAAATATTAGCATTAAGTAAAAATATAAAAAATTTACCAAAAGTTAGTTTTGAACATACAAAATTATCAGAATTTAAGATAAAAACACAACCAAATAAGTTTTGCTTATCTACTATTGAATCAACACTTTGTATTTTAGAGCTTTTAAATCAACATAAAATAGAAAATATTGAATCTAAATATTTGGATAGTTTTTTATTGCCTTTTTATAAAATGGTAGAGTATCAAGTAGAGTGTTCAGCAAGTATAAAAGAAAGAGTCCCTAGGTTTTTAAAAAGAGACAAAAGCTATAAATAATTACTATTTTAGTATAATCGCGACAATAAAAAAGTACATAAGTATATAAATATATAAGGAATAAAATTGAGAGCATTAATATCTGTAAGTGATAAAAGTGGTGTAGAAAATTTTGCAAAAGAATTAGTAAGTTTAGGTTATGAGATTATCTCAACTGGTGGAACATATAAAAAGCTTCAAGAGGCTGGAATAGATGTAATTGAAGCAAATGAAGTTACAAAATTTCCAGAGTGTTTTGAAGGTAGAGTTAAAACTCTTAACCCATATATCCATGGTGGTATATTACATAGAAGAGATAAGCAGTCACACTTAGATGAAGCAAAAGAGCTTGGAGTTGAAGGTATCGATTTAGTTTGTGTAAACTTATATCCATTTAAAAATGCTATTGAGACTACTGATGATTATGGTGTGATTATTGAGAATATTGATATTGGTGGACCTGCAATGGTGCGAAGTGCAGCAAAAAACCATGACTCTGTTATTATCGTTACTGATGTTGTTGATTATGATTTGGTTTTAAACAATCTTAAAAATGATACAAACACTTTTGAGTTTAGAAGAGATATGATGATAAAAGCTTATGAGCATACTGCTGCTTATGATTCTATGATTGCAAACTATATGAATAAAAGATTCAATAATGGTATGGGACAAAAACAATTCATCGTTGGTGAGAAAGTATTTGATACAAGATATGGTGAAAACCCACATCAAAAAGGTGCATTGTACGAGTTTGACAATCACTTATCAAATAAATTTATCACACTAAAAGGTGAAGCTAGTTTTAACAATATGGGAGATATCTCAGGAGCTGCTAAAATTGCATCTGCGTTCGGTGATGATAACGCCGTATGTATAGTAAAACATGGTAATCCATGTGGTTTTGCTATCAAAGATACACTTCTTGAGTCTTATACAGAAGCTTTAAAATGTGACCCAATTTCAGCTTTTGGTGGAGTGGTTGCTGTAAATGGTGTGGTTGATTTAGATTTAGCTGTTAAGATGAATGAGATTTTCTTAGAAGTTGTATTTGCAGCTGACTTTACAGCTGAGGCCCAACAGGAATTAAATAGAAAGAAAAGAATTAAACTATTTAAGCAAGGGCATGGTTCTGTAAAATTAGAGATGGCAAATGATGCTTATAACTTCAAGATAGTTGATGGTGGATTTGTATATCAAGATAGCGATTTTGTAGAAGATGACGAAGTAAAAAACAGTGAGCTTAAAACTACAAGAGCTGCTACAGAGCAAGAAAAAAAAGATATGGAGATAGCTTATAAAGTAGCATCTCTTACAAAATCAAACTGTGTAGTATATGTAAAAGACTCTGCAATGGTTGCTGTTGGTATGGGTATGACTTCAAGAGTTGATGCAGCAAAAGCAGCACTTAGAAAAGCAGAAGATTTAGGTATTGATACTACAGGTTCAGTACTTGCAAGTGAAGCATTTTTTCCATTTAGAGATTCTATAGATGCAGCTGCCCAAGCTGGAGTAAAATGTGTTATTGAGCCTGGTGGATCTGTAAGAGACGATGAAGTTATAGAAGCTGCCAATGAGTTTGGTATGGCATTATACTTTAGTGGCAAAAGACACTTTTTACACTAGGATTTGTTTTGAAAATAATTATTCTAATAATATTGATTTTTATTAACTCTTTAGAAGCTAAAGACTATAGAAAAAACAAAAAAACAGTAGAGTTTATAAACTTTATGGTTAAAGAGCATAATTATAAAAGATCCTATTTAAATAGATTATTTTCAAATGTGATAGTACAAAAAACACCGTTAAAAGCCTACACCAAAGTTAAAACAAAACCTACAAAACAGATGAGAGAAAGATATCCTTTGCATGGGGCTTGGGATAGATATGTTAAATACAAAGTTACCGATAAAAGAATCAACGATGGTATATCTTTTTTAAATAAGTACAGTTCAACTTTTGTTAAAGTTGAACAAACTTACGGTGTACCTGCTGTTTATATAGCAGCAATCATTGGTATAGAGAGCGTATATGGAGCCAATGTAGGTAAATATCCTGTTTTTGATACTCTTGCTACACTTGCTTTTGAGGATAACAGAAGAAACAAATTTTTTACAAAAGAGCTTGAAAAATTTATAAGACTTTCATACAAACATAAAATAAATCCTAAAAAAGTAAAAGGTTCATATGCAGGTGCTATTGGTCTTGGACAATTTATGCCTAGTAGTTATGAAGCTTATGGAGTTGATTTTAATAAAGATGGAAAAGTAAGTTTACAAGATCCAAAAGATGCGATAGCAAGTGTTGCAAACTATCTTGATAAAAATGGATGGAGAACAGATGAACATGTAGCTACAAGGGTATCTTACGATGGTATGAGATTTGATAAATATAAAACAGGTTATAATAGAACATACCATAGAAAAAACCTAAAAGGTATCAGGCCAAAAGATAGAAAATGGAACTATAATGACAAAGTTAGATTGATAAAATTAAGTAAATCAAACTATGATGAATTATGGTATGCGGCTAAAAACTTTTATGTAATCACTAGATATAATCATAGTGCTTATTATGCTATGTCTGTACATCAATTAGCTCAAAAGATAAGTAAGAGATCTAAGTTAGAATATCAAGCTAAAAAATAATAATAAAATAGTTTTAGTTAACAAATCTAAATATCAGATAAAGTTATATCTTTTATCTGTTCTAGTTTTTTAGTGATTTTTTCTACCATTTGTTTAGCTATAAGATAGAATAATCAAATACTATTTTTAAAACTCTTAAATATCACCTCTTTGTGATTTGTACCTGTATCTGAATTCAAAA
The DNA here is from genome assembly GCA_034723675.1 of Campylobacterota bacterium. Lineage (GTDB taxonomy): Bacteria > Campylobacterota > Campylobacteria > Campylobacterales > Arcobacteraceae > JAIOSF01. The sequence goes on along the minus strand of JAYEPD010000183.1, from coordinate 817 downwards.
TCATATTAACAAAATCATCACCTAAAAAGTTTTTATAAAACTTCTCTATTTTAGGATAACTATAACTTTTCTTTATTGTTTTATATAAATATACTTTTGATATATAAAGTTGCATGATAATGTATATAGAAAAAGTTGTTATAATCAATACTTCTAAAAAAGTGAATACTTTTGCAAATAAAATTTTAATTTTAGCACTATTAATGTATTTGTTTAAAACGATAAATATATATTTCCAAGTATAAAATAAAATAAGAAAGTTTATCACAAAAGATATAAGTGTAAGAGTTGTATAGGTATCTGCTTTTGTGATATAAAATTTTTGTAATAACAATCCTGTAGAACTTGAAAGTTTAGCCGAAATAGTTATAATCATAAATATCTTAAAATATTCAAATATCTTGATATAAATTCTCTTCTTATAACTTATATATGAAAAGTATCCTATAAAGCTTAATAATAGTAAATCAATAAAATAGTAAAAATTTACCAAAATATATCCTCTTTTGTTCGATTTTATCTTATTATTTCTTAAATCTTAAGTATAGCTATACACATACTCTATAATAACCAGTTCAACCCATTAATAAGTTTTACTTAAGATTAAAGGAAATAGCTTTACTTGCAAACAAGTTTTTATATATCTTCAGACTAAAAGGTATTAATATATGGCTCTTAATCTTCAAGTCACGCGTAATTTCTTTGTTAATCTTAAGTAAAACTTATTACGGGATTGAACTATATAATAACGAAAGTGAAAACGAAATTTCTTAAAAAAACAGATTTAATGGCAATGCAAATCTTTTATACTCTTCAT
>JAYEPD010000182.1:0-6422 GCA_034723675.1 Campylobacterota bacterium | reverse complement strand
AAAAAGAGATAATAACTTATTAAGTAACATTTTAGTATCATTCGTAACTTTTTTACACACAAATATATTAAAGAGGTGAATGTGTTAGATACAACATTAGTAGTTTTATGTGCTGGAGAATCCACTAGATTTAAAGGCTTTGTCAAAAAACAATGGATAAGAATAGATGATATACCTTTGTGGTTATATGTAACAAACAAGATATCTTCTTATGCTAGTTTTGATAAAGTGATTGTAGTTTCTCATAAAAATGAACTAAACTATATGAAAAATTTCTCAGATCAATTTACTTATGTAGCAGGTGGTAGCACAAGACAAAATTCTATGAAAAATGCACTTGACAATGTAACAACTACACATATAATGGTTACAGATGTAGCAAGGTGTTGTGTTCCCAAAGATATAATTTTGGAACTTCTTAACAATAAAACAAAAGCATCTTGTATAGTTCCAGTTTTAAATGTATCAGATACAGTAATATATAAAAATGATACAATAAATAGAGATGATGTAAAACTGATACAAACTCCTCAGTTATCAAATACAGATATTTTAAAAAAAGCACTAGATACAGATATTGAATTTACAGATGATAGTAGTGCAATTAAAAATATTAATGAGTCTATTTACTACATAAAAGGTAGTGAAAGTTCAAAAAAGCTAACTTTTGGAGATGAGTTAAACAATTTGTCTTGCTTAAAAAAACCTAGTTCAGATTTTTTTACAGGTTCAGGGATAGATATACACCAATTTGAACAAAATAAACCTATGGTTTTAGGTGGTGTTACTATTGATGTTGATTTTGGATTTAAAGCACATAGCGATGGCGATGTAGCTATTCATAGTATTATTGATGCTCTTTTAGGTGCATGTGGTGCTGGTGATATAGGTGAATTTTTTCCAGATAACAATAGCAAATATAAAAATGCAGATTCAAAATTGTTATTAAAAGAGATAGTTCTATTTATAAATAATATAGGATATAAGATAGTTAATATAGACTTAACTATATTAGCAGAGATACCAAAAATCAATCCACATAAAATTGCGATAAAAACAAAACTTTCAGAACTTTTAAATATACCAAAATTTAAAATAAATATAAAAGCAACAACGGCAGAAAAAATGGGATTTATTGGTAGAGATGAAGGAGTTGCTGTTTTGAGTAATGCAACATTAAAATATCACGATTGGACAAAATAATGAATATATTAATTTTAGATGAAGAGGTTTATTTAGCACAAAAGATTGCACTAAAACTGCAAGAAGAGGGTCACAACTGTACTCATGTATCAAATATAAAAGAGATAAAATTTGATCAGTATTATGATACTATACTATTATCTACAAATATAAGTAGTAATGATGTACATAAAATAATAGCCAATTTTAAAGATAGCGTTATTATACTTTTAGTTTCATATGTAAACGATACAACAGTTTCAAAGCCATTAAAAGATGGAGCAGTTGATTATATAATTAAACCATTTATTATGGAAGAGTTGGTTAGAAAGATATATCACTATGAAGAGTTTAAAAAACTTAAAAATAAAAATAAAAATTTAGAAAACTATGTAGAATTTGCTTTTAACAATATCATTACAGATGAACCTATACCAGATACTTTACCTTTTGCAATTGAAACAAATGATCAAAGAGTTGCCGATAAAATAGTATTTGAAGTTGCAAAAAAACTAGGGAAAACTATAAAGTTTATATCATTAGAAAATCATACAAAAATAGAACCAGATGAGTTTAGAGATGAACTGCTTTATATATATGATTTTCATTATGTTAAAAAATCTTCAAAAGATATAATATTAAAAACTATTAGTGATTTTGATGTGATTATCTCCACACTTGAAGATATAGGAACAATCTCTTATCCTAAAATAACAATAAAAGCAACAAACAAAATATCAACAGTTGATACTATTTTAACTATAAATGATTATGTTAAACTTATGGTTACAAGCTTCCAAGACAAGTATCCAGATACTGAACTAAGTAGAAGACTTGGTATTAGTAGGAAATCTTTATGGGAAAAAAGAAAGAAGTTTGGTATAGAAAAGATAAAAGGAAATGCCTCATGAGGAAGTTTTTTCTAACTGTAGGTTATAGTGGACTAAGTCCAAAAGCACCTGGTACAGTGGGCAGTTTTGTATCTTTAGTATTAGCTCTTTTACTTTTAAATTATATATCTATAACTACACTTTTTTTATTATCTTTACTTATTAGTGTAATCTCTGTTAAACAAATCGACATCTATGAAAAAGAGGTTGGTATTCATGATGGGAAAGAGATAGTTATAGATGAGTTGGCTGGTATGTGGATAGCTTTAAGTATTGCTAGTGCTACATCTGATAACTATATTATAGCTATTTTAGCATTTATCTATTTTAGGTTGTTTGATATATGGAAACCTTCACTTATAGGAAAAATTGATAGAGATGTTAAAGGTGGATGGGGAGTTATGGGAGATGATATGTTAGCTGGTTTAATAGCTGGACTTTGTACCTCTATGACATATTTTTTACTTTTTTAGCTTCTTATTTTACAGATAATCAAATTTAATTTTTAAATTTGATTATCCAATATTTAAAAGTATCTCTAAAAATTGCCAATATCGTTAAACTCTTTTATATTTTTCTCTATACCCTCAAGAAGCCTAACTCTAGCTTCTTTTGATGCCCATGCTATATGAGGAGTTATTATAAACCTCTCTTTATTTTTTATAGTTAAAAGAGGAGAATTTGACTCTATAGGTTCTTTTGTAACAACATCAGTTCCATAATATATATCATGATTATTATTTATAGCTTCACTTATATCATTTTCATTTACAATTCCACCACGACCAAGGTTTAGTAAGATAGCCCCATCTTTAATATAGTTTATATTTTCTTTTGATATAAGATTTAAAGTTTTATCATTCAATGGTGAGTGTATAGATATGATGTCACAAGTTTTCAATAGCTCTTCTAAAGATAATTTTTCATATTGATTGTCATTATTTATACCACTTGTAGAAAAATATTTAACTTCACATCCAAAAGCAGTAACCACTTTAGCTACACTTTTTCCAATATTTCCAAGTCCTATAACTCCCCATCTCTTACCATCAAGCTCAAAAAATGGCTTATCATGATTAGTAAATATATCGCTCTTTTCCCAACCTTTATTTTTAACATAGTTATCGTAAAAGTTTACATTCTGCACAAACTCCAAAGCAATAGAGAGAGTTAATTGTACAACACTAGATGTTGAATAACCAGCAACATTTTTAACCTCTATCTCTTTCTCTTTTGCATATTCTAAATCAATATTATTCATACCAGTTGCAGATACACAAATAAGTTTTATATCACTACTATCTATAATGTTTTTATCTATTACTACTTTATTAGTAACCACTATAGAGGCATCTTGAACTCTTTTTAAAGTTTGCTCTTTTGTTGTTGATTCATAAGTGATAACTTCACCATATTTTTTAAATTGAGCCAATGTTATATCATCACCTAATGTCTTTCTATCTAAAAATACTATTTTATTCATCTTTTTCCTTTGCTTTATATTGTAAATATCTCTTCTGCCCACTGTGTAATAGGTCCTCTTAAAACTTTTTCTAACTTTATAGCAAAATTATTTACCAATTCAGTCTCATGTTGTGTAGCATTTAGAAGTGTAGTTAGTGAATTTGTATATTTATTTACATAAAAATTATCTATTTGTTTATTACTTCCAAGTATAACTACTTTACAAGTACTATCTATCCTACTTAAAACCATCTGCATTGTTTTATTTGACATATTTTGAGCTTCATCTATTATAATAAAAGCATTTGATAGCGTTCTTCCTCGCATCTCCCCTACCCACATAGTTTGAATACTATAGTTTTCTATCATATCTGTAACTCTACTTGTAACTTCAAGTTCATCTAACTCATCCACTATTTTTTGTTTATTTTGTCTTCTTTTTTTATGTTCGCTTCTTACCATATAGTTTAAACTATCCATTAAAGGATGATTGTATATTGCAAATTTCTCTTCAAGTCCAGGTAAGTATCCTACATCCTCACCTTTATCCAGTGATTCTATAGAGTTTCTTATATATATGATTTTTTGATATTGTTTTTGTCTAACTTTTTTAATTGCACCACTTAAAGCTAAAAGTGTTTTTCCACTTCCCGCTTTTGCATCTACTATTATTACATTGTAAAATGGGTGATTTAAAGCATTTGAAAAAAACAATTGCTCTTTATTTAGTGGTGTTATTATCTGCTCTCGCACTTCTGTTTCATCTAAAATATCTATTTTTTCATGTATAATATTTGCTAAGATAACTTGATCTGAATGTTTTACTTTAAAACAATACGAATAATAATATGACTTATAGTCTTTATCAAAGTTTCTGATATCACCATTTGGCAAGTACTCCAACTGATCAAATTCAACTTCAACTTCTCTTACAAATGCGTAGTCATGCTCTTTTTTATCACCTCTTAAAGAGTCTGCTTTTATATAAAGAGATATAGCTCGTGTTCTTGCCATAATATCTAAAGATAAAAATACTATATCTTTTTTGTAATACTCTTGAGAAAACTTTGCAATCTCAAGTATCTTTCTATCATTGTAGATATTTAATTGAGTATTTTTACTATTTACATCATAATTTTCTTTAGATATTATATCTATATGTACTGTTTGTTTTCCTGCAATCTCAACAGGTATGATAGTGTAATTGTCATGCTTAATTGTCTCTTTTGTAATACTACTTTCCAGTATTCTTGCAAATTCTCTAGCTTGAAAGTTTATCTCATCAAAACCACTTTTTTTACTATCTATCTCATCTAAAACAGTTTCAGGTATGATGATAAGATTTTCACCGTTATCAGAAAGTTTAAAAATACTTGCTGAATCTTGAAGTAAAATATTTGTATCTATTACATAATATTTATTATACATTTAACTCCTCTTTTGTCTCTTCCTTTTTATCATTTGTATCTATATTGTCTTCTAATATTTTTTCTTTTTGTTTCATAATCATATACATTACAAATCCAAAAAATAGTGTAATACCTACACTAAAGTATATAGGTACATATTTAAGTATCACAAATGTTACTATTAGTATTGCTAAAACTGTTGGAACTTCATTGTAAGCTCTAAAGAACTTACCACTTCGTACACACTCCCCGCAAGCTAACTGTTTTCTAAACTTTTCTAAACTCATAGAATATATAACTAAAAGTACTACTAACAATAACTTCGCATGAAACCATCCTTGAGCCATAAGTTCCATATTTGAATATATCAAATATGTCCCACTAAACACAGTAGCCCACATAGCAGGAGCACCTATATATTTATAAAGTTTAAACTCTTGTATTTTTACAACTTCCACAAACTGGTCTTTATCTTTATGCTCTTGATGATATACATAAAGTCTTGGTAGATAAAATAACATCGCCATCCATGACAACACACTTATAACATGAAATGCTAAAACTGGTAAATAGTACTCACTCACTTGTATTCCTAGTATTGATATAACTTATTTTATCATAACTTTTGTTATAATGGGAAAATTAATTTTAGGATTTATAAATATATGAAAATTTTACTTGCCCCTGCAGAAACAAAATATGATGGTGGAGAAGAGATAAGCTATCAAAAAGAAAATTTTAAATTTGAAGAGCTATTTTCTATAAGAGATAATATAGTAAAAAACTATGTAAATTTTATACAAAACTCAACTATAGAGGAACTCTCATCTTGGTTTGGTTTAAAAAACTTAAAAGAGTGTAAGAAATATTCAAAAAATATACTTGAACAACCTACAACAAAAGCGATTTTAAGATATACAGGTGTTGCATTTGATGCATTAGATTATAAACAATTATCAAATGAACAACAAAATTATTGTGATGAAAATATTATAATATTTTCAAATCTTTTTGGTGCAGTTTTAGCATCTGATTTGATACCAGATTATAAGTATAAACAAGGTGCAAACTTACCAGGTATAGACACTATAAAACTATATAAAGAAAACTCAAAAGATATACTTGATAATTTTATAGGTGAAGAGGTTATAGACTTACGAGCAGGTTTTTATGATAAGTTTTATAAGCCATCTATGAACACTATAACTTGTAAGTTTTTAAAAGATGGAAAAGTTGTAAGTCATTGGGCTAAACACTATAGAGGTTTACTTGTAAATCAACTAGCAATTAATAATATAAAAACAATAGATGAGTTTTTAAATATGCAAATAGACAACTTACAAATTCAAGAGATTGTAGAGAAAAAAAATAAAAGAGAAATAGTTTACAATATCATCGAATGAGTATTCTAGCTTTAAATCTTTTGAAAATTCTAAAACTTATGAGAAACAATTCTATAGGAAGAGATATACTAAAT
>JAYEPD010000181.1:0-6526 GCA_034723675.1 Campylobacterota bacterium | reverse complement strand
ATCATCATACTCAAAAGTCTTTAGTTTCATATCTAAATCATTTTCACTAATAAACTCTAACAATGTAGAACCAACTCCGCCTTGTTTTTGACTATCACTAAATATATACCACTTGGTTGATTTTTTAGCTATATCTAAAAGTAACTCATTATCCAGTGGTTTTACAAAACGAAGATCCACTATAGTGATATCTTCATCACATAGTTTTTCAGTCTCAATAGCACGTGAAACTCCTGAACCATACCCTATAAAAACTTTTTGACTTGAACCCTCTTTTAGAACTTCACCTCGTCCTAGATGAAACTTCTTAGATTTAAAATCAAGCATAGCAAATACACCCCTTGGATAACGCACAGCACAAGGTGAGTTATAATCTTTTGCAAACTCTAAAGCATACTCTAAAGTTTTAGAATCTCTTGGTGCAAAAAGTGTCATATTTGGTAAAAATCGTAAAAAACTTATATCAAACTGCCCTTGATGAGTCTCCCCATCTGCACCAACTATTCCTGCCCTATCTATACAAAAAGTTACACCTAAGTTCATCAAACAAACATCATGGATAATCTGATCAAATCCCCTTTGTAAAAATGTACTGTAAATGGTCACAAATGGTTTAAAACCATCTTTTGCCATAGCTGCCATAGATGTAACTGCATGTTGTTCTGCTATTGCTACATCCCAAAATCTATCAGGAAATTTAGCCATTAGTTTATCTACACCTGTACCACTTGGCATAGCAGCAGTCACACCTACTATTTTTTCATCATTTTTTGCTAACTCATATAAAGCATCACTAAATACTGAAGTTGCTGCTTTTGCACCAGCTTTCTTTTTAAATTCTCCTGTTTTTATATCAAAAGGTCCAACTCCATGCCAATGTTCATGGTGACCTTCAGAGATTGGATAACCTTTACCTTTTACTGTTTTAGCATGTACTATTACAGGTTTACCAAAGTTTTTTGCAATTTCAAGTGTAGAGATTATCTCTTTTATATCATGACCATCAATAGGACCTATATAGTCTATCCCCATCTCTTCAAAAATAATACCAGGGGTTATAAGCTTTAATGATTCTTCCATCTTTTTAGCTATATAAGTAGTACCTTCGGGCATATTGTTTTTGATAAATTTATCAACTCTATCTTTAAAACCTTGATATGTTTTACCTGCTAATGCACGACTTAGGTGTTTTGATATTGCACCTATTGGTTTTGCTATACTCATCTCATTGTCATTTAGTATAATCACAACTGGAAGTTTTAAATCGCCAAGTTCATTTAAAGCTTCATATATCATACCAGCAGTCATAGAACCATCACCTATCATCACTACAGGTACTTTTCCATTGTTTTCAAGTTTTGCAGCTTTTGCAGCACCAACTGCTAAAGATATTGAAGTAGATGAATGACCAGCAACAAAATAGTCTGCATCAGATTCTTTTGGCTTTGTAAAACCACTAATTCCACCGAATTGTCGTAAAGATTCAAATTTATCCCATCTATTTGTTAGTAGTTTATGAGGATAACATTGATGTGATACATCAAATATAAATGGGTCTTTATCTATGTCAAAAACTTTGTGCATACCAATAGTAAGTTCAACTGCACCAAGTGTTGAGCTGAAGTGACCACCATTTTTAGATACTACTTCAATGATTCTATCTCTTATATCTTGTGCTACTTGCTCTAACTGTTTTATATCTTTATTTTTTATATCCATATTTACTTCTTTATTTATCTATTTTCAAGTAGATCAACTTCCCAAAAAAATTCAATCCAATCTTTTGCCTCTTTTACACTAAAATCTGGCTGTATTAATGCGCTTGGCTTATAAAATATCGTTGCTATCTTAAATTCACAATGATGAAACTTTTCTTGTAATATTTTTAAAATCTCAACCATACTCTCACCACTATCAACAATGTCATCTATTAAAACAACTTTATGTTTTCTTTTTAAATCAGGGATATTAAATATCTCAAATGTATCAAGTTTTTTAGTACCATCGTAGTGAATAGAGTTTAAACTATAAACCTCTCTAGTTTTCAATGCTTCACTTAAAAGATGTCCCAAAAGCAAACCACCCCTTGCAATAGCAACCATCGCATCAGGGTTATACTCTTTTAGTTGTGGGATTAAAACTTTACAATCTTCTAAACACTCATCGTATCCATAATATACTTTATCCAAAAAATATCCTAACAGATGATATAAAAAAATAGTTTAAATCTTGCAATATCTCTTCTTTCTTACAAAATAGTATCTAATAATTCAAATACTTTTGTGTTTTGTTCAGAAGTTCCTATTGTGATTCTGATTGCATTTAGTCCATACCCCGTCATATCTCTTATAATGACACCTTTTTCTAAAAGTTGTTGAGCTATCTCTTTTGATGAATTTTTACCTGTGTATATAGTTATAAAGTTTGTATAGCTTGGGATATATTTAAGCTTTTTTTCTTTGGCATACTCCTCATATCTTTTCATCTGTTCAAAATTTTTCTTTATTGTTTTTTTCACAAAACTTTTTTGTTTTAGTACCTCTTTTGCACCTTCTAAAGATAGTGTTGTTACATTAAAAGGTGGTCTTAGTTTATAAAGTGTATTTATTATATCAGAATTTGCTATTCCATAACCAACTCTCATACCACCTAAACCATAAGCTTTTGAAAAAGTTCCTAGGTATATAACATTTGGATATCTTTTTGTTACATCTCCAACTAATATTTTCTTTGCTTCATCTTTATATTTTGCATACTCTTGATATGCACCATCTAGTACAACTAATGTATCTTTATCAACTTCATCTAAAAATTTATATACATCATAAGTATCAAGACATTCACCCATAGGGTTGTTGGGTAAACATAAAAATATTATATCTGCACCTTCTTTTTTATAAATCTCTCTAAATTCATCTAAGTTATGTTGATCAGATGGTGTTTTTAAAATAGTTGCACCTGTTTGTTTAGCATATATCTCATACATTGCAAATGTTGTTTTTGCCATAAGTACTTTTGAATCTTTTGAACATTTTGCATGTACACAAAACTCTATTATTTGATCTGAACCAGCACCAATAATTATATTTTTATCTTTTACTTTAAATCGTTTAGCAAGGGCCTCTTTTAATTCATACATAGAATCATCAGGATAAACATAAGAGCTTATTGCTTTTCTTGATATAACATCAACTACATCAGGACTTGTACCATAAGGATTCTCATTTGATGCTAATTTTATAATATCTCTTGGGTTTACTCCATACTCTCTTACAACTAATTCTATTGGTTTACCTGCTTCATATACTGAAACTTCATCTAAAACTTTATTAAATATCATCTGCTTCCCTTACATAACTTCCTAAAAATTTTATCTCATTTTTATATTTTTCAAATATACTTTTAACATTATCATCATCCTTGTGAGCATTAAACTCAATAAAAAATGTAGATATCCCTTCTACTATATGTGATTTTATTTTTGTAAGATTTATATTTGATTTATCAAAATCATTTAAAAACCTCACTAATGCTCCTGCTTCATTTGATAGCTGAACTAAAATAGAAGTTTTATCATCTCCACTTTGTCCATTTTCAAAATTTGATACGATTAAAAATCGTGTTCGATTATTCCCTTTATCTTCAATATTTTCAAAGAGTATAGGGAGGTTGTACATCTTAGCACCCACATGAGAACAAATAGCTGCACTATATGGTTCAGTTACTGCTATTTTCGCAGCTTTTGCAGTGCTCTCTACAGGGATAAGATCACATTCATCAAGCCCTAAATCTTCTAAAAACTTATGACACTGATCTATTGCTATATCTTTAGAATATATTTTTTTTATATCTTTTACATTATCAACTGTTGATGCTAAAGTGTGGTGTATATCTACCATAACTTCTGCTATAATTTTTAGCTTGTATTCACTAAAACATGTAATAGTATCACTTACTATTCCATTGCTACTATTTTCAATAGGTACCACTCCAAACTTTGCTTTTCCAGCAGCTACTTCTCTAAATACACCTGCTATAGATCCTATAGGCAAGTATGCACTCATAGCACCAAATCTACTCTCAGCAGCTTGATGCGTAAAACTACCTTCAGGTCCTAAGTAGGCTATATTTTCAGGAAGTTCAAGATTTCTACTTATTGCAAATACCTCTAAAAAAAGTGCCTCTATTGCTTGACGATTTAAAGAACCATTTGAAGCAATAGATTGAGAATAAAGTCTATCTATTATAGCTTTTTCTCTCTCAGGTCTATATATTGCGCCACCACTTTGAGCTTTTACAGCTCCAACTTTATGAACTGTTTCCATTCTTTGGTTTAAAAGTTTTAACACTTCGTCATCAATGTTATCAAGCGTGTCTCTTAACTTTTTTAATTCTATCTCTTCATTCATAAACAATGTCCTTTAAAACTTTTTATTTTCAGCATCTTTTACTATTGTTTTTGCTAATTCATTTGTTTTTAAAGTGATATTCTCAGCATCTACTGCCATCTTAGTGCTTAATTGTGTTTCCTCTTTTATATTAGTCATTGATGAACTTATTGATTCTATTGCTATTTGTTGTTCTTTAGAAGCTTCTGTTACATTTTGGATCAATTCTATTGTAGAATTTATATGTTCATTTAATTCATTATAGCCTTTTTGCATATTATTTGATATCTCTTTCCCACCATTAGCTTTTGATGTAGCACTCTGCACTAACTCTTTTATCTCTTTTGCTGCTTCAGCACTTTTATTGGCAAGGTTTCTAACCTCTTGTGCAACTACAGCGAAACCTTTTCCAGCTTCACCTGCTGTTGCTGCTTCTACTGCTGCATTTAAACTAAGAATATTAGTTTGAAATGATATCTCATCTATTATATCTATTGCTTCATTTATAGAAGATACCTGAACTGCAATTTCATCCATCTCTTTAGTAGTTTTATTTGCTAACTCTTGCCCTTTAGTTACAGATATTGTTACATTTTTTGCATAAGCTTCCATAGATTTTGCATCATTAGCTGTTTGTCTAATAGCACCAGTTATATCTAACAGTGAATCAACACTACTAGATAATTCATTGGATTGTTTAGTTAAAAATTTTTTTATATTTAAAACAGATGCTTCTAATATATCTGTATCTTTATCCAATTGCTGTCCATTTGATAAATTTGTTTCTGCATTTAAAGTAAGACTATTACCTAACGCATCAACTTTATCAAAAACATCTTTCATAGTACCAGTTGTTTTACCTGATGAATTTATTCTATTTTTATAGTCATTATTATCATAAGAATTTAAAACACCTGAAACTCTATTTATATTGTGACCCATAGCTGATATAAGTTCATTTACTAAGTTTTTTAAATCATTTAGTTCAGGACTATGTGCTTTAGCTGTTATTTGAACATCATATATCCCAATTGATGCTTTTTTACATACATCTTTTGCTTCTTCAATTACAAGTTCATCTTTTTTAACACCTTTTACGGTAGCATTAATATTTTTATTTACTGAGTCAACTAACCCACCTATCTCATCATTGCTATATCCATCAATATATCCAACCTCTTTTTCCTCTTTATTTATATACTTAAAGAACATCTCTAAACCTTTTTGGAAAACATCTATAGGTTTAGTAGCTTTTTTAATAAGCCATGTCATAAATATAGTTATAAAAAACAACACTACTAAGGCTTGTAATATAAGATTATACACTGTATTATTTATAATAAGATCTGATTCTTCAAGATTAAAAGTTAAATCCATAACCCCTATAACATCACCCTCTTTTTGATTCACATGACAATATATACATTCATTTGTTGCAATCATCGGTTTAAGAGACCTTAAAGTGTGTTTTTTATTTTCAAAAGATTCTATTATATTTTCTTTTTTAGATTCAAAAACTTTCAATATCTCATTATCTGTTGTATAACTCATCTGAGGAGAAAAAAGTTCAATCATATCTTCACTTCTAGCTACAACAAATCTTTCTAAACCTTTTATCTCATTTCTACTTTTCTCTTCTGCATCTTGAATGACCGTTGAATCACCTGTATTCATAGCTGTACGAAGATTTAAAAATATTGAATCTGTTAATTGACTTAAGGCTACTTTTGCATTGCTTTTAGCTAAATCATCCATCTTATAAGCAGAAGTTAATACAGACACCAAGTTACTTAAAACCAAAACTAAAACTGTAGGAAGAATAATCTTAGTTCTTATTTTCATATTTCCAAATAGTGCTTTCTCTTTTGACATTGTTTTCCTTTTAATATTTAGTTATTTTATATATTCCTCTTCAAGTGCTATTAAATCTTCAAAAACTTCTCTTTTTCTTATAAGTCTATCTTTCCCATTTTCAATTGCAATCTCTGCAACCTTTCCTCTTGTGTTATAATTACTTGCCATTGTGAATCCATACGCACCAGCACTATGAATTGTAACTAAATCATTGTGTTCAGTCTTAGGAAGTTCTATATTCTTTGCAAAAAAATCACCACTTTCACATATAGGTCCTACAACAT
>JAYEPD010000180.1:0-6535 GCA_034723675.1 Campylobacterota bacterium | reverse complement strand
TCTTTGTAAGTAATCCCAATCTTTATCAACTCTTTTTTGCCATTCATCAATCAGATACTCATATTTTGGAGTAAATAAGTGTTTAAATCTTGGCTGAACTCCTAAGTAATCTCTTACAGGTACAATATTTTTTGGTCTATAAGTGATATTTAACTCTCTACCTTCAATGATCTCATATAATGGGAAAACCAATGAATCAGTAGCCATATCAGATACTTCTATTGTTTGGTGTATTGGAAACTTCCACTCTGTTGTACAAGCAGACATTGCATTGATATAAACAGGACCGTTTGCATCAAAACCTTTATGGATTTTTTTAACCATATCTTTCCATTTATTTGGAGCAACTTGTGCTACATAAGGAGCACCATGTGCTGCCATAATTTGCATCATATCTTTTTTGTGTTGTTTTTCACCATATGAATGTGAACCAGAAGGTGTCGTAGTAGCACTAGCCCCTATTGGTGTAGATGAACTTCTTTGTCCCCCTGTATTTGCATAAACTTCATTGTCTAAACAAACATACATCATATTGTGACCTCTTTCAAAACATCCAGAAACCCATTGGAATCCAATATCATAAGTAGCACCATCTCCACCAAAAGCAACAAACTTAGGCTCAGGAGTATCAGCTGATATTCTACCTTTTGCTCTTAAAGCTTTGTTTGCAGTTTCTGCACCTGCAATAGCTGTTGAAGAGTTTTCAAAACCAATATGTATCCATGAACAATCCCACGATGTGTGAGGATATATAGCAGTACAAACTTCAAGACAACCTGTAGATGCTGAAACAACTAAGTTGTCATTTGTTGCATTTAATATCTCTCTTACAATAATACTATGTGCACAACCTGGACATAGTACATGAGCACCTTCAAATCTCTCTGCTGCTGTAGAGAATGATTTTAAGTTTTTAACTTCTTTATTTCCTTGTGGTTGGCATCCGCCACCAACTAAACTACAACTCATCTATTATCCTTTCACTGTATAGTATTTTAATTCTGGTCCTCTAACACCAATCCATTTTTGGATTGCACTGTCAAGTTTACCAGCTTCTACTTCTGCTAGAGCATCTTTATATATAGTACTTAAATGTCCAATATTGATATCTCTTCCACCTAATCCATATATTTTATTACTTAATAGTGGTCTATATGGTGTATTAAAAAGAGCTGCTGCAATATCTTGATATAATAAACCTGCTTGTCCACCTGGTGATGATCTATCCATACATACAACTGCTTTTGCATCTTTTAATGTTTCAACTAATTTTTCCATCTGAGTAGGTCTAAATACTCTTGGCATAACAACACCTGCTTTGATACCCTCTTCTCTCATCTTATCACAAGCAACTTGTGCTGTTTGGTAAGTTGTACCTAAACAAACAATAACAATCTCTGCATCATCCATTTGATGAGTTTCAATCATACTATATTTTCTACCACTTACTTTTTCAAAATCTGCGAATACTTCTTCTATAACTTTAGATGAGTCCATCATAGCTTTATTTTGTTTTGCTTTATGCTCAAAATGCCAATCAGATTCTGTTTGTACACCATGTGTAACAGGCTTGTCAAAATTCAACATAGAGTTAACTTCTTGGTAATCACCTACGAAATCATAAGCTGCTTCATCTGTTAAAGGTCTAACATTTTGTGCTTTATGTGATGTTAAGAATCCATCTTGATTAACTATAACAGGAAGTCTAACATCTAAATGTTCACCAATTCTAAATGCACATAAAACTAAGTCATATGATTCTTCAGGTGTACATGAATCAATAGATATCCAACCTGTTTGATTTGCAAGATACATATCACTATGGTCACCATTTACATTTAAAGGAGCAGCTAAAGCTCTATTAATCATACATAAAACAATTGGTAGTCTCATACCTGATGCTTGATATAAAGTCTCTACCATAAGAGCAAGACCTTGCGATGAAGTAGCAGTTGCAGCTCTTGCACCTGCTGCACTTGCACCAATACATCCAGACATAGCAGCATGTTCAGACTCAGTCATAATCATCTCACCATCTATATAACCATTTGCATCATGTGAAGCATAAGCTTCAACAGTACCTGTTGATGGAGTAATAGGATAAGCAGAAACAACATCAACACTAGCTTGTCTTAATGCGTGTGAATTTGCAACATTTCCATCCCAAACTTCAACTGTATTTAATTCCATACTTCTTTTATTTCTATACATTTCTATTCGCCTTCTTTCTTTTTTGATTCTTTTTCTGGCCAAAGTGCTAGAGCATCTTCATTTTTAATATGTTCATCAAACATTATTAAAGACTTTGGATTTGTAGGACAAACTTCCGAACAAATTCCACACCCTTTACAGTGATCATAATCTATCCCTACCATCTCTTTATCTCTTGAGATAATCGATGTATCTGGACAAAACAACCAACAATTTTGACAATCTATACAAAGATCAACTTGCCATACTGGTTTTACTACTCGCCAATCTCCAACATATTTATTTATAGAATTAGTTTCTGCACTTTTTCTATCTTCTGGTTGTACATTTACAACTGTATGATCAATTTCACCTTCAAAAGAGAAACATGCAGCACCAGGTACTAGTTCATCCCAACCCATATCCCAAACTGAATTTTCAAATTGGTCTGTACTTTTATATAAATTATTTACTAAATCTTTATGTTGTGCCATTATTTACTCCTATTTAACTTCATCATATGCTCGTTGTATCGCCAACATATTTGCATCTATTATTTTTTCTGGAAGCTTACTAAGAATTTTTCTCATTGCTTGTTTAAATTCTTCTATATCAAACATTTTACTTATTTGCATAAATGCTCCAAGTACTGGTGTATTTGGTATAGGTCTTCCTATTGTTTCTTGTGCAATTTTTAGACAATCAACAGTATATACTTTATCCTCTTTTCCATGCAAAGCTGGAATAAGTGATATCAGTTCATCTTTTTCTAAATGTGTAGTGATGATATACTTTGTTTCATCATTACAATCTTCTGTAATATTATCTGAGAAAGCCAAACCTGGATCTATAACAAATACAAAATTTGGACACATGAATCTCTCGTGGTTTAATAATAATTCGTTATCTATTCTATTATAAGCAGTCATCGCTGCCCCTCTTTTTGCAGAACCATAAAATGAAAAGGCTTGAACCTGTTTACCTGTTTCTGCCAATACTGAAGCCAATCCTTTTGCTCCTGTAACTGCACCTTGACCAGCACGACTATGCCATCTAATTTCTAGCATTTTTTCTCCTTAAATTTAATAATTTTCATAAATACTTATTACACGATAATTATATTAAACAATTTTAAACAATTACAACTTACATTATCCTTTATAAGCTATCTTAATTAAAATTATTTTGTATTATCGTAACAGCATCTATTGCACTCTTTGCTATTAGCTTTGAATATTGTTTTAAATCTTCCTCTTTACCATAACCACAAAGTACCCCAACACCAATTATATTAGCTTCATTTGCAGCTATTAAATCAAGTTTTGTATCACCTATCATAAAAATATTGTTTGATGGTTCTAGTTTCATATTTTCTAATGCCTTTAATATAGGTTCAGGATGTGGTTTTGGATTGACAACTTCTTGTCGTCCTATGATTGTTTCAAAATAGCCATAAATACCTAAGTTTTCTAATAATGGAATGGTATATTTAGTAGTTTTTGTAGTCACTATCCCTAATCTTGCAAAACTTGATGCTAATAAAACTGCTTCTTTTGCTTCATTTAGTAACACAGTTTTCTTTTCTGATATTATTCTATAGTGTTTTTTATAACTTTCTATAAATTTTACAGTGTCACTTTTCTCTACACCTAAATTCTCAAACATTATTTCAAGTGGATAACCAATATGTTTTTTAATATCTTCATCATCTCCATCAAAATCAAATGTTTGATCTTTAAATGCAAAGTAAAACGATTCTAAAATTGCTTCTGTACTATCAATTAAAGTACCATCTAAATCAAACAATATTGTTAATTCTTTATTTTTCATCTATTTTATTCCTTTATATTTATCTCTTTTTCCCAATCTTCTTGATTGTGCATAACACCTATAAACGAAGGTGATACATTTTTTATATTGTTACTTATAGCTGTTATACTATTTGGGACAAATAAAAATAAATATGGGACATCTTCACTTATATATCTGTATATTTTTTGATATATTTTACTGAACTCTTTTTTATCAATAGTAACTTCTGCTTCTTCTATCAATCTATCAACTTCCTTATTTTTATATCCTATAAAATTAAATCCACCTTTTTTATCACTACTGCTATGCCAAATTGATCTAGCATCAGGTGTTAATGATAAACCCCATCCCATAATAACAGCTTCAAAATTTCTTGGGTGAACTACTGTATTTAAAAATGCTTGCCATTCCATAACTCTTATTTTCATCTTTACATCTACTTGTTTTAATTGATGCTGTATTATTTGGGCAATATTAGTACTTGTTGAACTTCCAGCACTTGTAATGACTGTAAATGTCAAAGGATTATCTTTTGTATATCCTAAACTTTTAAGTATTTGTATAGCTTTTTTTTTATTTTTTACTACCTCTTTTACATCTTTGTTATGTGCTATACTTCCTTTTAAAAAAGGTCCCGTAGATATAGATGCATGACCAAAATATAAAATATCTGCCATCTGTTGTCTATCTATGGCTAAGCTTATAGCTTCTCTTACTTTTATATTCTTAAATTTCTCATTTTTTAGATTAAATCCAACATAAGAGTAAGAGAAACTTTGCTTTTCAATAATATTAAAACTATTTTTAAAATTATTATCTATTTGTCTATCTACTTGTATTGGTGTAAGATTTCCAAGATCTAATTCTTTTTGCTTTAACATATAGAATGATGTTGTTAAATCTGGTACAAACTTATATCTTATTTGCTTAATTTTTGGAATTTTATTAAAATAATTTTTATTGACATTTAAAATTATATCTTTTGATATTTTTAATTCATCTAAAGTATAAGCACCTGTACCTATTGGTTTTTTATTAAAATCACTTGTCATAATATTTTTTTCATCTTTTAACAGATGATATGGCAATATCCCCATCATCCATATCTCAAGTGCTTTAAAATAAGGTTCTTTGTATTTTATCTCAATTTTATATCGATTTAACTCTTTTACTGATTTTACTTTTACATAATTTGAGCTATATGGTGAAAATATTTTTTGATCTGTTATTGTTTTATATGTAAATATAACATCTTTTGCATTGAACTCTTCTCCATCATGCCATTTTACATTTTTTTTAAGGTCAATTATTAAAGTTGTGTTATCTTTAAATTCATAAGATGTTGCTAAATCCACTACTACATTTCCATCTTTATCATACTTAAACAAGCCATTAAAGATCCAGTCTGCTATTTCACTACTAGCACTATCAGATGAGAGTATTGGATTTATTCTACTTGGATTTGATGAAATAGATAAGTTTAATGTAGATGAATATAAATATGTTAAAAATAAAAAGTAAAAAATAAAAAATTTCATAATGAATTGTACATAAAAAAAGCTAAAAAGATAAATCTTTTTAGCTTTTTGTTCAACAAAACTTGCGTAATGTCTAAATAATAAATTGTATCTATTATCTTTTTGAGAACTGTGGAGATCTTCTCGCTTTTCTTCTTCCTGGCTTCTTTCTTTCTACAACTCTAGCATCTCTTGTAAGTAAACCATGAGGTTTAAGTATAGTTCTAAATTGCTCATCATAAGCAACTAAAGCTCTTGAGATACCATGTCTTAAAGCATCAGCTTGTGCAGAGTAACCACCACCTAAAGTTTTAGCTACGATGTTTACAGATTCTAATTGTTTAGAAACTTCTAATGGTTGTCTAACTCTTTTTTTAAGAGCTTCATGACCACCAAGCCATACATTTAAAGGTTGACCATTTACTATAATTTCACCTTTTCCAACTTCTAGCCAAACTTTAGCTATAGCAGTTTTTCTTCTTCCTGTTGCATATACTTTTGCCATTTATTATCCTTGTACTTGTGCTGTATGTGGGTGATCTTCACCTGCATATACTTTTAAATTTTTAAGTATCTTTGCACCTAATTTAGTTTTTGGTAACATACCTCTAGCTCCTAGTTTAAATAATCTTTCAGGATTATTTTCTAACATTTCAGCCATTTTATGTGTTTTTGTAGAACCAAAGTGTCCTGAGTGTGTATAATAGTTTTTATCAGCTAGTTTAGCACCTGTAAATTTAACTTTACTTGCATTTATTATAACTACATTGTCTCCACAATCAACATTTGGTGTGAAGTTAGGTTTGTTTTTACCTCTTAATATTGTTGCAACTTCTGTCATCAATCTACCATAAATTTTATCAGTAGCATCAATCACAATCCATTCTTTTTTAACATCTACTTGATGTAAGCTTTTTGTAAATTTCATATGAAATATATCCTTTCTTAAAAATAAGTTCGGAATAATAGGGCAGTTATGCTTAGAGGAAGCTGAATTTAAGTTAAATATAATTTTA
>JAYEPD010000179.1:0-6536 GCA_034723675.1 Campylobacterota bacterium | reverse complement strand
TTTAGAACGATAAAACAAAACTGGGCGAAAACACATACTTGTAAAACAAACAATATCATATATGCAAAAAGTGAAGATGAGATAGTTCATATTGTAAAGTATGCAAATGAGCAAAATCAAAAGTTAAAAGTAGTTGGAGGTGGAGATAGTTACAATGATATATTTTGTCCAGGTGAAAATGGAATACTTCTTAGTTTAGAGCTTTACAGCGATATCATATTTATAGATAAACAAAACAATGCAGTTACTTTTGAAGCAGGTATGATGATGCCTGATCTTATAAAAAAATTAAAAAAACATAACTTAGCAGTGTCAAATCTAGGAACTAATATCTTTGATTGTGTTGCTGGGTCTTGTTCTACTGGTTACCATGGAAGTGGTATAAACTATAAGATATTTAGCTCTTTTGTTAAATCGTTTGAGGTTATAACCCCAATTGGTGAAAAAAAGATTGTAAACAATGAAGATGATGAGTTTGATATATATGCGGTTGGTCTTGGAGTATTGGGTATCATATCAAAGATTACTTTACAATGTGAGCCATCTTTTAATCTTGAAGTAATTGAAAAAAAGATGAGTTTTGAAGATATAGAAAAAAACTTTGATGAACTACTCTGTTCTAATGATCACTTTAAGTTTATATGGATACCACATACTGATGATTTTATGGTTTGGTTGGGTAATAGAACAGAAAAAAAAGAATCAAGTAAATTTAAAAAATTTATGACTTATTTTACATATGGAGTAGTTATAAATAACTTTTTTCATGAGTTCTTGCTTTATATCGCTTCATTTAAAAGAGCTTTAATACCAAAAATAAATAAACTTATGTCAAAGATACTTATACCAAAAGAAAATAGAAGTGTATGGCAGTCTCATTGGGGATTTTTCTTGCCACATTTGCTTAAGCAAGATGTAGTAGAGTATGCTTTTGATATAAAAGATACATTTACAGTTTTTAAAGAAGTTATATCAAATATAAAAGATAAAAACATATATGTAGATACCCCTATTGAAGTAAGGTTTGTGCAAAAAGATAGTTACTGGATGAGTCCAACAGGAGATACAAATAGTTGTTGGATAGGTACAAAGATACACTTTCCTTATGGCAAAAAACCTGAGTATTTAGAATATTTTACTATGATTGATGAGGTGCTTTTAAAGTACAATGGACGACCTCATTGGGGTAAGCAGTTTAGAATAAAAACAGAAGACTTTAAAAAATCATATCCAAAATGGGATGATTTTTGGGATTTTGCAGATATTGAGGATCCAAATAAAATACTACAAAATGATTTTGTAAAAAGATTAAGAGGATAGTTGGAAACTTATTAGAGGATTGGACTAAATAAACTATTTGTAACTATATTTTAGATATATTTACAAATTATATATATTGAAAATCAAATAGAGGGAAAAATGAATTTTAAAGAAGAGATTGTACAGCTTAAAAAAGAGTTAGATGTTACAATTGTTGCACACTTTTATCAAAAAGATGAAGTGTTTGAGATGGGTGACATAGTTGGAGATAGTTTAGAGTTAGCAAAAAAATCGATGGTTTGTGAATCTTCAAATATTATATTTTGCGGTGTTGGTTTTATGGGTGAGAGTGTAAAGGTTTTAGCACCCCAAAAAAGAGTATTTATGCCTAAAATCGCATGTTGTGCTATGGCAAAAATGATAGATGTAGATTATTTTGATATGAACTTAAAGATACTAAATGAAGCTGGAATATCTTCTGATGATATCTTACCAATAACTTATATAAACTCATCTGCTGCTGTTAAAGCTGCTGTTGGAAAAATGGGTGGATATGTTTGTACAAGTTCAAATGCTTTTAAGATTATCCAAAGAGGTTTAGAAAGTGGTAAAAAAATATTTTTTGTACCTGATCGTTGTTTAGGTCAAAACTTTGCAAATCAGATGGATCTTAAATCAGCTGTTGTAGGTATAGATGACATAGAAGATGTAAAAGCTTCTGATATAATTTGTTTTAATGGTTTTTGTTCAGTTCATCAACTTTTTACACCTGAAGATGTTGACTTTTATAAAGATAAATATCCTGATATAGTTGTTGCTGTTCATCCTGAATGTGATGTAGAAGTGGTAAAAAAAGCTGACTTTGTTGGTTCGACATCTCAACTTATAAAGTATATAACTGAAGATTTAGATGAGAACCAAAAAGTTGTTGTTGGAACAGAGTTCAATATGGTAAATAGATTAAGAGAAAAAAATACATATGTACTTAGCTCTACTAAACCAGAATGTTCAACTATGAATGAAACTACACTAGAAGATTTATACAACACACTTATATCAATAAAAAACAAAACATATGAAAATGAGATCATAGTAGATAAAGAAGTGGAAAAATACGCAAAAATAGCGTTAAATAGAATGTTTGAGGTTTAAATGGGATTAAATATAAAAAAGTTTGTAAAAAATGCAATCATAGAAGATAATGGTAGAGGAGATTTGTTTTTTGATATTGCTCCAAAGGGTAGATTTAAAGCAAGAGTTATAGCAAAAGATGATGGTATATTAGCAGGTGTTAAGTATGCAAAAGTGTTAGCAAGAACTGAAAAGTTTGATTGTAAGTTTTTACTTTATGATGGTGATGAGGTATGCAAAGGTGATGTTATAGCAGAACTTGAAGGGAAAGCTTCCATCCTTTTAAGTAGTGAAAGAACATTTTTAAATCTTCTTCAGCATGCATCAGGAATAGCAACAAATGCAAATATTTATGCACAACTTTTAGAAAATAGTACCGTTGTTTTACTAGATACTAGAAAAACAAGACCAGGTTTAAGAGACTTCGAAAAATATGCAAGTAGAATAGGTGGGGCTATCAATCATAGACTTGGACTTGATGATTGTCTTATGTTAAAAGATACTCATTTAAAAACAATTCCAGATTTAAAAGAGTTTGTCGAAAAAGCTAGAAAAAGAATCTCTTGGGTAACAAAAATAGAGATAGAGTGTGATAGTTTTGAACAATCAGTAGAAGCTATGGAAGCAGGTGGAGATATAATTATGTGTGATAATATGACTCCACAACAGATAAAAGCTGTATCAGATTATAGATATGCTAACCATCCACATATTTTACTTGAAGCTAGTGGAAACATAACAGAAAAAACTATTGAGAGCTTTTTGGATACAGGAATTGATGCTGTTAGTAGTGGTTCTATCATTCACCAAGCGACATGGTTAGATTTTTCAATGAAGTTTGATTAAGATTATATTCGTTAAAAAAACCTTTTTATAAATCTAATATGAAAATAAGCCAAAATGATATTAAAAATTCTGTTTTTGCAACAGATTATCAAAAAGGTTTGGATTATTTTACTAAAGGTATGGTTTTAGGTTATGAGATAACTCATGAAGAAAATGATGTAGTTCAACTTAAATCTAAAGTTAATGGTAGTAATTCAAATAGATATACTCAAAAAATAACAATATTAAAACTACCTCACAAGTTAGCAATCACAGGTAAGTGTAATTGCCCTGTAGGTTATAACTGTAAACATACAGTAGCCGCACTTTTATTGTACATATCAAGTAATGATACAACATCTTATGATGATAAAAATAAAATTGATAATTGGTTAGAAAGTTTTAAAAACAAAATTTTAGATAAAAGTAAAGATGATTATTTTTTAACATACAGATTATTTTCAGATACTCAATATGATAGTGATGAGTTGTTGTTTTTTAAGACAAAGATTTTAAAAAATGGATCATATAGCCAAGGTACACAACTAGATAGTTATAAAGTAGTAAATAACTTTTTTGATAAAATAACCAATAAAGACGATGATGAGATTTTATCTTTGGCAAAAGGTTTATATAAAGATCAAAGATACAACAGAGGTAAATCCCAACTAAAAGGGAAACTAGGATATATCTTAGTTAGAGAACTTATAAAAACAAATAGATGTTTTTATAACATCGCAAAAACTCCTTTGAAGTATATCGACACCTTATACCAATTAAACTATAAATTAAAAAAACAAAATACTCAAGAGAAACTTATATTAGATATAGATAGTTTAGATCATATTTTATATACAAATCCACCTTTGTATTTAGATAGTAAAACTCTTACAGTTCAAGAGCTAGATATAGATATAGATACTTTAAATAAGATAAAAGATATGCCAACATTTCCAAAAGAGTATATATCAAAAGTGTATGAAACACTTACAAATACTTTACCAAATATACAGCTACAAGTACCAAAAGATATAAAACAAAATAAAATAAAATCAAAACCTATACCAAAAATAACACTTATTTATAAAAGTACAGATAATGATAAAATATATAGTGCTATAAAGATGCAGTTTATCTATGAAGATTATATTATTGATTATAATCCAAGGGTAAACGATATAACAAAATATGAAAATAATGAGAAGATAGACATAAATAGAGACTTAGAATTAGAAGAGAGTTATAAATCAAAGCTGGAAAAATTTGGTTTTGAGATAGAACTTCAGCAAAATAGTTTATATATGTATCTTAACGATGAAACAAATAAACAAAAAGAGTTAAAAATTTGGCAAATGTTTTTAAATAAAGATATAGAGGTGCTAAAAAATGATGGTTGGATAGTAGAGTTTGATGAAGAGTTTGATATGAAGTTTGAGTCAAATGCTCAAATTGTCGTTAAATCAGATGATATAAGTGATTGGTTTAGTTTATCTTTTAATCTTGAGTTTAATGGTAAAGTTCAACCAATAGCACCACTTGTATCAGGTATCATAAATGAGTTTAATGATTTTGAAGAGATGCCCGATATTGTTAATATAGAGGTTCAAAAGAACCATTTTGTAGAGCTTAAAACATCTCAAATAAAACCTATAATTCAAACAATATTTGAACTTCTTGATAAAAAACAAAAAGATGATAGTTTAAAAATATCACCCTTTGATGCACACCTAATAGCAAATCTTGATGATGATATAAGTTGGCAAGGTGATAAAGCACTACTAGAGTTATCTAAAAAACTAAAAGAGTTTAAAGGGGTAGATGATATAACCCCACCAAAATGTTTAACTGCAAACTTAAGAAAATATCAACAAGATGGATTGAACTGGCTAAATTTTCTATATGAATTTAAATTTGCAGGTATACTAGCAGATGATATGGGACTTGGTAAAACAATACAAACAATTACACACTTATCAAAACTTAAAGAAGATGGTAAGATAAAAAAACCATCTTTAATCATAATGCCAACCTCTCTTATAGCAAACTGGAAAAATGAGATAAAAAAGTTTACACCAAATCTATCAGTTCTCTCTTTATATGGACAAGATAGAGCCAATAGATTTAAAGATATGCAAAACTATGATATTTTACTTACAACTTATCCATTAATTGTAAGAGATAAAGAGAAGTTTGAAAATAAAGAGTTTTTTTATATTATTTTAGATGAAGCTCAAAAGATAAAAAATCCAAAAACAAAAATGACTATGACGATTAAAACATTTAAAAGTGAATACAAACTAGCTCTTAGTGGAACACCAATAGAGAATCATCTAGGTGAACTTTGGAGTATCTTTAGTTTTTTGATGCCTGGATTTTTAGATACGAACACATTTTTCAAAAAGTATTATCAAACACCTATAGAGAAAGAAAACAATATACAAAAACAGATACTTCTAAATAAAAGGGTAAAACCTTTTATGTTAAGAAGAACAAAAGAGATAGTAGCAGATGAACTTCCAAAAAAATCAGAGATTATAAAATATACACAGTTTGATAGTAAACAATCAAAACTATATGAATCTATACGAGTTACAATGGAGAAGAAGGTAAGAGAATCAATTAAAAATAAAGGTATAGGCTCATCTCATATAACTATACTAGATGCACTTTTAAAACTTCGTCAAGTTTGTTGTGATCCTAGTTTATTAAAAATAGATGAGGTAAAAAAGGTTCAAGAATCAGCTAAATTGGAACTGTTTTTAGATCTAATAGATGAGCTACTTTTAGAAGATAGAAAGATACTTGTATTTTCTCAGTTTACCTCAATGTTAAAAATAATAGAAGAAAAAATAATACAAAGAGATATAAAATATTCAAAACTTACAGGTAACACAAAAAATAGAGAAGAGGTTATAGAGAACTTTACAAGTGGAAAAACTGATATATTTCTTATCTCTTTAAAAGCAGGAGGAGTGGGGCTAAATCTTACACAAGCAGATACTGTTATACATTATGATCCTTGGTGGAACCCTGCTGTTGAAAATCAAGCTACAGATAGAGCATATAGAATAGGGCAAAAAAATGCAGTATTTGTTTATAAATTAATAGTAGAAAATACAATAGAGCAAAAAATATTAGAGCTTCAAAAGAAAAAACAATCTTTACAAGATGGAATTTTTGATAAAAATAAACAACAAGAGGATATCAATTTTAGTGGAGATGAATTGTTGGATTTATTAAAATAAATCAGGTGATTCTATTTTTTGCTATGCTATAATATAAAAATTAAAGAGTTAGAGGAATAAGTGATGAAAATTTTT
>JAYEPD010000178.1:0-6573 GCA_034723675.1 Campylobacterota bacterium | reverse complement strand
TTTTGTTGGATGTGCAGATAAAGGCAATATCGAACCAAAAGGTATAGAGACTTCAAAGGTAGAGTTTATTGGGATGGAAGCACCAAAAGGTGACCAAATGGCTCAAGCTTACTCAGATGCAAAGGTTAAAGTATATACAAAAGATGGAAAATATACTGAACATAAACTTACATACAATACGCTTTTTAATATAAAAGATAAAGTTTCAGGAAACAAATATCAAGCAGGTCAACTTTACAATCATAAAATGGAACCAATAATGGATCCTATGGGTAAACCAGCACTTGCTGAAACACCAGATGCAAATTCACTTTTAAATGTAGATGGAAATCTATTTTTAGTTTCACATTTAGAGTATGACTGGATATTAAGTGATGGTCAAAAAGCATCAAAAGTGAAAGATTGGTACTCAAGAATGCCTATGAGTATGTTGTTGACATCTATATCACAAGATGAAAATGGAAAACTTATAGCAACTTCTCAAAAACCAATTGATTTTTCAAGTGTTGATGGTCTTTGGATACCATGTTTTGGTTCTCAAACACCTTGGAATACACACTTAGGGAGTGAAGAGGATTATGATCTATATTTTACATCTGGATATAAAGAGAAAAAAACAAAAAGAGGTTTAAAAGCTTTGAGTGAAAAGTATTTTTCTGGAACAAAAGAGGCGAACCCTTATCACTATGGTTTTATCACTGAAGTTGAAGTGAAAAAAGACAGCTCAACTAAAGTTACTAAACACTATGCTATGGGTAAAGGTACTTGGGAGATGGCAAAAGTTTTAGAAGATAAAAGAACTGCATATTATGGAGATGATGGGAGAAATGTTGCTATGTTTATGTTTATTGCTGATGAAGAAAATAACCTTGATTCAGGTACTCTTTATGCTGCTAAGTGGACACAAACAAGTGCTGCTGGATCTGATGGTGGATCTGCAGATTTATCTTGGATAAAACTTGGTCATCAAAAAAGTGATGAAGTAAAAGCATATGCAGATAAATACACTTTTGGTGATATTTTTGAATATAAAACAGATGATGAAGTAAATGGTGTAACACCAGCTGGATTCAAAGCACTTAAAGTTGGTCACACTTACGGTGTAGAGTACCTAAAACTAAAAGATGGTATGGAAAAAGTAGCAGCTGCGTTAGAACCAAGAAGATATGCTGCATATTTGGGTGCTACAACAGAGTTTAATAAGATGGAAGGTGTAGCATATAACAAATCAGATAAAAAACTTTATATGGCTATGAGTTATATAAAAGATGGTATGCTTGAAGATGGTTCATTTGCTACAGATGATATTAAAATAAAGAAAAACAATTGTGGTGGTACATATGAAATCGCTTTAAGCAGTAATCAAAAAGATCAAAATGGTGATAATATTGATTCAAGTTTAGTTGCAACTTCTATGTTTGTACCTTCTAAACTTCTAGGTCAACCAATAGCTACAGATGAGTTTGGTAATACTTGTGCTGTAGATAGTGTTGCAAATACAGATAATGTATTTTATTCAGATAAGATGAGAACATTGTTTATAGGTGAAGATAGTGGAACTCATACAAACAACTTCTTATGGGCATATAATATTGATAGTCAAAAGCTTTCAAGATTGTTATCACTTCCTGCAGGTGCTGAATCTACAGGATTACAAGTTGTTGAAAATGAAAACGGACATGCTTATATTATGAGTAATGCACAACATTTAGGGGACTTTACTAAAACAACTCCAAAAGAGTTAAAAGAGAAACTATCACCTAAAATAGATAAATTTAATGCACCAGTTGGATATATTGGTGGAATACCAGGGATTAAATAAAAAGGGGGCTTTGCCTCTTTTTTAAAAGATATAATTAGATGAATAAAATTAATAATAAAAAAAAGATAGCTTTTGTTTTTTTAACTATATACACTACTTTCTCTTTCTCTTTCGAATTTATAGATAAACCTATGATAGGGGAGCTTAGAGATCGAACGCTTTTTGAAAATCCTTATGCAAATATCCCACCACAATGTTATATAGAAACATCATATGGAACTCAAAATGCTTGTCTCTTTTGTCATACAAACGCAGTTGCTAGGATAAAGTTAGGAAATACTATACCGCAAGCTGGACTCAATCCAAAAGTTGGAAATCTTCAATTGGAGTATGCTTTTGGTCCTGCAAATGAATTTGCCAAAAATCCAAATATAAACCCTTGGACAAATTTAATAAAACCAGAGTTATTAGATAAAGAGCTTAAAAAACTAAAAATAGATTCAGATAACTGGGATATGGAAAAATATATTAAACAAAACAATTGGCAAACTGCTTATGATAAAAAAATAGACAAAAAAGAGTTTAGGCTTTTTCCAAAATTAAATCCTCAAAATCTCCCTGCTGATGATGATGGTTTTGTAAGAACTTCAAAACAAAAAGATATGTTATTTGTAGATAAAAAAGGTTTTAACACAGGTTGGCGTGCTGTTAATTTTATACCTTATGGTATTTTTACCCCCTATTCTGGTAGTGTGAGCGGGATATATATACAATTATCAAAAAAGTTTATGCAAAATAAAAAAGGTATATTTGATATAGAGATATATAAAACAAATCTAAATTTACTAGAAAAAGCTATTCAAGATAGATTGGATAAACAAGATATATATTATGTTGGAGCTGCCAGCGATATAGTTATTGAGAGGGGACTGTTTCCTTTAGAGACACAATTTGCCCATCCGTTACACTATGTTGATGTAACTTCAGATACCACATATTCTAATCACAATAAGTTTCCAGGTCTAAGAGCAAATCGAGTAAAAGAGATACGATATATGTATAAATTTCAGATGTACTACCCTAATGAGGTTGTAACAAAAGAGGAAGATGCACCATTGTATTACAATGAGAAAGAGACTTGGATAGATAATGGTGCTGGTTGGTATATGTCAGGATTTATTGAAAATAAAGATGGAGAGTTAAGAGGACAGACACCTGAGGAGCTTTTGTCTTGCATAGGATGTCATAGCTCGACATATGGATTTGAACCTGAACAGTTCACCTCTGGAAGTGGAAATACTATAGATACAGTATGGTCTTTTCCACGAAAACTACCAAATGAATCTGGTTGGAAAGAGATGAACTATTTTGGTTATAAACTTAAAAAAACTAATACAAATGATAAAAATAAGGGTAAAGAGGTTGGATATGCAACTATAGGTGATCCAATAAACCGTGGATCAAATAAAGGGGAGTTTGGATATTTTTTAGATCATGTAGTTGGTGCTTCACTTTATGGTGATATGCCAAAAGAGATGGAAATATTTTTACAAAAGAAAATAACAAAATCAAATGGATATAAAGATAGTTTTCCAAAAATTGATTTGAGTAGTATTGAAACTTTACAAGAAACACAACAGTTAAGATTGGAACTTATAAGGGAATTTACCTCAAAAAAAGACTACCTTACAAAAGATTCAACTATACACCCTGCTCTATTGTATCCTTCTAAAAAATACGCATTTCAAAAAGCAAAAGGGTATAGAAAAATTGTTGCAACACAAAGATATAGATATGGAAAAGATTATTTTTCAGAAGTCCCTTTTACTTTTAAATACTTTAGAGATAAGAAAAATAGTTTTACACATATAGATGGTCAAAAATATAAATTTGGTGAAGTTATTACAGATAGACCATATGACAAAAGTGAGACTATTTTAAAAGGTGTAGGTGTAGTACAAACACTTATAGATGAAAAAGGTGATAACTATGATAGTGAATATCTCCCTTTATTTAAATATCCATTGATATTTAATAGTAAATAAATTATTAAACTTGATTGTAATTATTTAGTAACTATTTTTTGATATTATACCCTTATGATTAACTTAAAAAGGGGATAATATGAAAAGTTTTATAATTATTATTTTAATAACTACACAACTTTTTTCTAGTGAATTTATAAACTTAGCAGCTGTACCTTGGAAGTCAAAAAATGATTTAACAAAACTTTACAAACCACTTATAGAACTGCTAGAAGAGAAGACAAATAAAAAAGTTAATTTTTTTATCACAAAAGATTACAATGAATTATCAAAAAGAATTGATAGAAAATCTGTAGATATAGCTATATTTGGTGCAAATTCATATGTTGAAGCTAAAAATAAAAATCCGAAATTATTATATCTTGCAACCTGTATGGTACCAACAGATCATTATTTTAGTTTAATCATATCAAGAAAAGATTCTGGTATAAAAACCTTAAAACAATTGAAAAATAAAAACTTTGCTTTTACAGATAAAGGTTCAACTTCAGGTTATGTATATCCAAAATTGATGCTTCACAATGATAAGATTGATATTCAAACTCATTTTAAAACTATATCGATGTTAGGTAAACATTATAAGATATATAATGCAGTTGCGACTAAGTCTATTGATGCAGGAGGTTGTTCTATAAGTGGATTGCAACAAGCAATTGAAAAAAATGGAGATATATATCATATTATTAAAAAATCCAAACCTATTCCACAAGATCCAATTATAGCAGCTCCACATTTAAAAAAAGAATTTATAAAAGAACTGAGATTTATATTTGCAAATGCAAACAAAAGTACCTTATTTAGTAAATATAACAGTCAGTTAAAAGGTGTTAGCGTAAAAAGTGATTCATTTTATGATACTATTAGAATTTCTAGAAAATTTTTAGAAGAGAATCAATAAATGAAACTATTATATCAAATATTATTATTAACACTTTTACCACTTTTTATAATACTAGCTAGTCATTTTTATCAATCACTAGAGTTAAATAATGTACTAGAGGAGAAGCTAGAAAATAGTATAAAAAATATTAAGATTAATATACAAAATAAAATAGATAATAAAATATCAGCGACTATTCAAATATGTGATCTATTTAATAAAAGTGATGAAATATTATCAGCAATTGAAAATAGAGATGCAGATTTTTTATATCAAAGGTCAAGACATTTTATAGATAGTAAAATTATTTCAAATGTAATTTTCATAGATAAAAATGGACTTGTAGTATCAAGAGGTACTAATGAATATAAATTCAATGATCATATTCAAAATGAAAAAATAAACAACTTATTTAAGAATAAAGAGATATTTACAGGTGTCATGAAGTTTGATAATAAATACCAGTACATCACACTAAAACCTGCTTATAAATTTGATGTAGAATTTATAGGTTATATAGGTATTGGTCAGATTATCAATGAAGCAATGATAAATAAAATTATTCCAAATAATAAACACATATTAGAGTATAAATTTGATAAGATAAGTATAAATAATTTTAAAAAAGATTATATATTAGATCCTCATAAATTTACAAAAATAGATATAGAAATTTTTAATACAAATAAAAAATATATACTAAATATGTATTTAAATTTAAGTAAAGAGAAAATACTTATCTCAAAATACAAACAAAAACAACATACAACAATAATACTTATGCTTATTTTATCAACACTTTTTGTTATATTATTAGTAAAAAGAATCTTAAAACCTCTAAATGTTTTAAATAAATATTTATTACAATTTATAAAAAAAGAGTTAACATTAAACCAACTAATAGAGTTAATTGAGAATTCGAAAGATACTAATAATGAACTGAATATATTAAAACAATCAGCTCTACTAACATTAAAGGATTTAAAATCAACTCAAACAAAACTTATTAATTCAAATATAAAAGAGGAGAATGCTCATAAGATTAAAAATGATTTTTTATCTAATATGTCACATGAGATAAGAACTCCTATGAATGAAATATCTGGTTTCATAGCGATACTATTAAATATGGATATAAAAAAGGGAGAAAAAAAATATTTATCAAAAATCGACAATAGTTTAGATATACTAAATCATACTATAAATGATATATTAGAAATATCTAAAATTGAATCAGGTGATTTAATTTTAAATAATCATTTTCATATACTACAAAATACGGTTTTTGATATAAAAAAATTATTTAAAAAACAAAATATAAATAAAAAACTTGACTTTATTTTAAAACTTGATGAGGAAATATTTAACTATTCATTTAAGTTAGATGAAGAACGACTAAATAAGGTTATAAAAAATTTATTGATAAATGCAATTAAGTTTACAAATAATGGTTTTATAAAAATGACTATTGATATGAAAAAACTAAATAAGATATATTCTAATTTAACTATCTCTATTCAAGATACAGGTATAGGAATTGATGAATCAGATTTTGAAACAATATTTAAAAGTTTCACACAAGTTTTTAATAAAAATGAGGTAAAACATATACACCATGGTTCAGGGTTGGGTTTATCAATATCTAAACAGATTATAAACCTTATGAATGGTAGTATAGATGTAAAGAGCAAAAGAAAAAAAGGAAGTACTTTTATAATTAATTTAACCAATGTTAAATATAACACTATTGATAAACTTGTAACCGACTTGTAATCAATATTTATTATAATTTCAAAAATTTAAATCATTGTAAGGGTATCTTAAATGACTAAGATTATATTGATTGTAGGTGCTAGTGGTGTTGGGAAAGATACACTTCTTAGAGG
>JAYEPD010000177.1:0-6678 GCA_034723675.1 Campylobacterota bacterium | reverse complement strand
AGTATTGACACTTTTAATTACTTTTTTATATTACAATTTTATATTAGAAAGGAAGGTAGTTTTTATGTCAATAAAAGAGGTATATGAAGTAACAAAGAATTACACAGTATTATATGTTGAAGATGATTTAAAAGTTTTAAAAAACACTTCACAAATGTTAGAAGATTTTTTTTATAGAGTTGATACTTCAGTAGATGGAATAGATGCACTTGAAAAAATAGATTCCTACTATAAAAACAATAATAAACATTATGATATAGTTATTTCAGATATAAATATGCCAAGAATGGATGGTATTGAGCTATCCAAACAATTAAAAACTATAAATCCATCTCAACAAATTTTAATACTTTCTGCACACAATGAATCAACAATGTTACAAAAGTTGATACAAACTGGTATTGCAAATTATATACATAAGCCTGTTAAACTTGAGGAGTTAATTGGAGTTCTTGAGAATATTGTTAGCAATTTAGTTAAAGAGGAATCTTTTACTGAAACAAAAGAATTAAATGATCAATTTGAAGCACTTTTAAACGGTTACGACTCACTAGTTATAGCTTCTAGAACTGATACTAAAGGTATAATTACTTATGTAAACAAGGCATTTGAGACAATATCTGGATATAGTAAAGATGAACTAATAGGGCAAAATCATAATATTGTTAGTCACCCAGATACGCCTAAAGAGATATTTGCACACTTATGGAAAAAAATAAAATCTGGCAAAGTTTGGAAAGGAAAGATTCTTAATAAATCTAAAAATGGTAAAGATTATTGGGTAAAAAGTACTATAGGACCATATTATGATAAAAATGATGTGCTTCTTGGTTATAACTCAATTAGAGAAGATATTACAGCTACAATGAAAGCAAAGCAACTAAATAAAAAGATAAACACACTTCTTAGTAATGCTACTAATGGTTATCTATTAATTAATAAAGATTTTAAAGTTGAAGATGGCTATTCATTAAAATGTCTAGAAATTTTCAATAAAGACTCTATTAAAGATTGTAATATTTTAGAACTATTATTTAAAACTAGTTCTAAAACAAGAGATACCTTTGAAAAAGGAGTTAAGAATATTATCAATTCCATTAATAAAAGTAAGCAACAACTATATATCTCATTAATGCCCAAAGAGATAAAAATTGATAATAAATATATTTTTGTAACTTATAAAAAAATAAGTAGAAAACATATAATGATTATTTTAGATGATATTACCCAAACAAAAAATTTAGAAAATAAAATAAAAAAACAAAAAGAGAAACAAGATACTATTATAGCAGTAGTATCCAATATAGAAAATTTTTTATATATAAAAAAAGAATTTAATGAACTTATTGGCAAAATATATGTAAATAGAAATACTATATCTTATGAAAATTGTAAAAGTAGAGAAGCATTTTTAAGAAAACTACATACTTTTAAAGGTTTATTTTCTCAAATGTATATGTACAATACATCAAATGCTATACATGAATTAGAATCAAAAATAGCAATGTCGTCAAAGAACCAGAAAAATATAGAAATAAATGAAAATGAGAATATTGTAAGTAATTTTAACAATGATACTAAACTAATTAAAGATATATTAGGTAAAAATTATTTTAATATTCAAAAAAAATTAAAGACCAACTCACTCTCTTTAGATAAAATTAAAGAGGAATTGAAAGATATTATAAATAAACCAATAAATATAAATTTTAAATTAAGAAATGTTGTATCTAGCATTGAGCTCTTATCTTACAAGTCATTATATGATATATTCTTATCTCACTCTTCAATTATAGATAATTTATCAAAAGACTTAAATAAAAGTGTATATAAATTCAAAATATCAGGAGATAAAAATCTTAAAATTCCATTTGAATATGAAGATTTTTTTAGAAATTTTATACATCTTTATAAAAATTCACTTGATCATGGTATTAAAGATGAGATTACAAGAGAAATTAACAATAAAAAACCAATTGCAACCATATCGTGTGAGTTTTTTCTTAAAGACAATAAACTTACTGTTAAAATAAGTGATGATGGAGAAGGTTTAGACAAAGATAAAATTTTAATAATGGCTCAATCAAAAAATATGATTACTGATCAAGAGATAGAAAATATAACTGATCAAGAGATATATAACTTAATATTTAGAAATAATTTCTCAACAAGTAAAACAGTTAATAGTATTTCAGGTAGAGGTATTGGTATGTCTGCAGTTAAAGAGTCATTAGATGAGTTAAATGGAGTAATAGAGATAGATAACAACTACCCAAATGGATTAACATATATTTTCACTATACCTCAAAAAATAATTTTAAATCAGAATCAACTAAATGATGATATGCAAGATATGTTAGAGATATCTGAAATTTTAGGAAATAGAACAAAGTTATTTTTACAAAATGATTTAGGTATTAGTGTTGTTGATACAAGGTACTTAGAGTATTCTCATGAGAATACTAATAAATCAATAGCAATAGATATAAAAAATGAAAATGAAGTATTTACAATAATGATCAATCTAAATAAAAAAATATTACAAAAAGCTTGTCAAGTACTATTTTTAGAAGATAAAATGACAAAAGAATTAAAACTTGAAAGTAGAAAAGAGATTTTAAATACATTAGTTGGTTTATCTATTCAAGATTTTCCAAGACACTATAGTAAGAGTAGTTTAGGTATTGCTTATCAATTTAATGTAAAAAATATAAATTTATATAATAGTAAAATACTTGATGTTCTTATACAAACAGATTTAGGAGATATAGATATACAATTAATTAAAAAGGTAATTCAAGATGGAAAATAAAAAAGATGAAACAAAACTGAATATTATGGTGGTTGATGATTCAAAGGTTTTAAGGAGAACATTGAAGAAACATATAAATAGTTTAGGGCATTTAGTTCTTTGTTCAGCAAGTACTGCCAAAGAAGCTGTCGATAACTATTTTGAATTTGAACCAGATTTAGTGACCATGGATATTGAGATGCCAGGTGGAAATGGGATCATAGCATTAAGGAGTATAATGAAAATGGATAAAAAAGCAAAAGTTATTATGATAACATCACATGGGGAGGAGAGTTTGATTATGGATTCCATCGAAGAGGGTGCAATTGGATATGTATTAAAACCAATAACAAAAGAGAAACTTGAAGAACAATTTGAAAAAGTATTAAAAGGGATAGAAGATGTATAGCGATATATTTTATATAAAAGATATTAAAAAAAATGTATTTGATAATGAGTCTAAATATTTAATTTTTATAGCAGAAGATAGTAAAGAGATGTTTAATGAATTGGAAAGAATGGATATAAAATTTTATGGTGCAATTTTTCCTCAAATTATTTTTGATAAACAAAACTATACCAATGGTGCAATTATTTTCAAATTAAAAGAATATGTAGAGCCATTTATAATAGAAAATATTAAAGATGATATTACACAATTTAAAACAAATATTACAGGTGCAAATTCACTTATAACAATAGTTGATGGATTAAGCGATGTTATTGATTATTTTCTAGAAGAGTTTTATGAAATCATAGATAGTACTACTAAAATTATAGGTGGTGGTGCAGGATTACTTACCTTAAAACAAGAACCAGTAATATTTTCAAATGATGGTATCTATGAAGATAGTGCATTGATAATACCTTTAAAAGATAATATAGAAATTGGTGTACAGCATGGATGGGAAAAAATATATGGCCCATTGGTATCTACATACACGCAAAAAAATATATTAAAAACAATTGATTATGAAAATGCTTTTGAAGTATACAAAGAGATTGTAGAAAAAGATAGCAATCAAAAATTTACAGAAGATAACTTTTTTGATATTTCAAAAAAATACCCAATAGGTATAGAAAAAATTAATGGTGAAGTTATTGTGCGAGATCCCATAGCTAGAGATGGTAATGATTTAATTTTAGTTGGACAAATGGATCAAAATTCTGTTATATATATACTTAAAGGTGAATCAGATAAACTTATACAATCAGCATCAAAAGTATCAAAATCTCTTATGCAAGATAAAAAAGAGATAGAATATATTTTTTTAGTAGACTGTATATCAAGAGTTTTATTTCTTGAAGATAAGTTTGAAGAAGAGATACAAGCAGTTAAAAACAGTGATAATGATACACAGTTATTTGGTATATTAACTTTAGGTGAAATTGCAAACAACAGTAAAACTTATATAGAGTTTTATAATAAAACATGCGTTGTAGGTATTGGTTAATTAAAAATTATTTAGGATAAATATGGTAAGTCAACATTTTTTAATAGCATATGAGTGTATATCTTCAATAGGTAACTCTTTGGATTTAGATAAAATGCTAAAAGAATTTTTGAAAACTGTTATCAAGAAAACATCAGCAAGTGGTGCTAAAGTCTTTTTAAAAAGTGACCTAACACCAATTGTATCTATTAATAAAGATTCTACTAATATAAATATAAAAAATTTAGATATTGATTATTCAAAAGAGTGCTCACAAGTTATAGAACACAATGGTGATACAATTATTCTGATTTGTTATGAAGAGATAATATGTGTTATAAACTATAAAATTCATACTACAAACTTAGAACAACTATCTGATATGTTTTTAAGTTTTTCACAAAAATTAAATAGAAGTGTTGAAGCTTGTAATGTATTTATAAAATATAAAAATATAAAAGATAGCCTTCAACTTGCTATTGATGGATCTAATGATGGTTTATGGGATTGGGATATTATTACAGATAAAGTATATTTTTCCAAAAGATGGAAAAATATGCTAGGGTATGAAGTAGATGAATTATCTCATAATATGAAAGAATGGAGCAGTAGAATTCACCCAGATGACAAAATAAAGGTGAGAGATAATATAAAAAAATATTTAAATAGAGAGATTAGCTCTTTTGAAATACAGTACCGTATAAAGCATAAAAGTGGTAAATATCTATGGGTTTTAAATAGAGCAAAAGCATTTTTTGAAGATGAGAAACCACCAATGAAAATGATTGGATTTCATACAGATATTACAGAACAAAAAGACTTAGAAGAAACTTTAGAGCATAGGGTACATGAAGAAGTTGAAAAAAATAAAAAAAAAGATGCAATCTTACAACAACAATCAAGACTAGCACGATTAGGTGAAATGATAAGCATGATTGCACATCAATGGAGGCAACCTTTAAGTTCAATATCCTCTACAATTATAGCTATGAAACTAAAACTAGCACTAAATAAATTTGACTTAGATAGTAAAGATGGTCAAAATAAATTTACAGATTATTTAGATTTACAATTAACTGATATAGAAGAGCTTGTAGAAGTACTTACTACTACTATTGATGACTTTAGAAATTTTTATAAAACAAATAAAACATCAACTATTATTCAGATTCAAGATCCTATACAAAAATCTTTAACTATTATTAAAGCTCAATTAGAGATAGAAAACATAGAGATAAAAGAAAATTATACAGCTAAAAATAAATTACCTCTATTTGCAAATGAACTTATGCAAGTATTTTTAAATATTTTAAAAAACAGTTCAGATAATTTTAAAAATCGAATAAATGAAAATAAATTTATAGAGATAGAAACATCAGATATAAATGAAAATGGGATAAAAATAATATTTACTGATAATGGTGGAGGTATAGATGAAAATATTATCAAAAAAATATTTGATCCATATTTTTCAACAAAAGATGAAAAAAATGGTACAGGACTGGGGCTTTATATGTCTAAAATCATTGTAGAGCAACATCATAAAGGAAAACTAAACGCCGAAAATAATTCTGATGGTGTTTCATTTATTATAGAGGTATATTCCTAATTGTATACCCTTGACCATAAATATTTGCAATTAAATTTTTAGGTAATTTCCCTCTTATCCTTTTTATAATTGCTTTTATAGAATCTTCTGATAACTCCAATTCGAAAGAGTCATCTTTTATACAATAGTATAAATCACTTTTAGAAAAAACCTGCCCAATATTTGACAATAACATATCTAAAATTTTAGTTTCACTATTTGATAATTTTATTATCTCTTTATTTAGTTTTAAAAGTTTTTGATTTTTACACCATATTAAATTTTTTTCTATTTTTATAATAGGTTCAGTTATATCAGATAAACCTTTGCAAACATCTAATAATATATCAGTTATATTATTAAGTGAAAATGGTTTTTTTATAAACTTATCAATACCAATATTTATAAATTCTATAAGATATTTAGATTCATCATGTGCAGAAGTTATTATTATGTGTTGATCTTTTTTAATCTTTTTAATCTCTTTAGAAATTTCCACACCATCCATATATGGCATTTTTATATCTGTTATTACTATATCATAATATTTTCTATTTTTTAAATAGTACTCTTCGTATTTATCAAAACCATCCTTACCATCTACAGCACAATCAACTATTTTAAATAAATCTTCTAATATCTTTGATGTTTTTTTTCGTAAAATATCATCATCTTCAATATATAAAATGGTTAATATTTTTGATATATCAGTTAATTCTTCTAAATTATTCATTTTATCTATCTTTTATATATTTTATAAAACTTATTTTTCATTCTATTTGAATTTAAACCTTTAAATGCTTTATCATAAACACTATTTTTTACAGCAACATAAGAGCAAGTTGGCAGGATATCTATTTTACCTA
>JAYEPD010000176.1:0-6825 GCA_034723675.1 Campylobacterota bacterium | reverse complement strand
TTTATAGCTATAAATCTTGCTCCAAATAGTTTTTTTGCTTCAGGGGAACTAAATCCAAATATAACAGAAGAATCAATAGCACAACTAAAAGAGGTATATGGACTTGATAAGCCTCTATATATACAGTTTTATTCATGGGTTAAGAGTATAATAATACTAGATTTTGGTATCTCTTTTAGTAGTGGAGCGATGGTAAAAGATGAGATTTTAAGTCGTGTACCTATTACTTTGATTATCAATGTTATTAGTATGTTTTTTATATTTTTATTATCTTTATATTTAGGTATAAAAGCAGCTTTAAATAAAGATAAACTTATAGATAAAGTAGTAGGACAACTATCACTTTTAAGCTTCTCTTTACCATCTTTTTATTTAGCACTTTTGAGTGTGTTGGTTTTTTCTATATATTTGGATATATTACCAATAGCAGGTTTACATAGTAGTGAGATTAAAGAGGGTAGTTTTGAGTATTATATAGATACAGCTTGGCATCTTATTTTGCCTATTGGAATTATTATATTTGGTGGAATTGGAAGTTTAACTTTATATATTCGTTCACTAACACTAGAGATACTAAAAAGTGATTATATGTTTTTTGCAAAGGCTAGGGGGCTAACAAATAAACAGATACTTAGGTTCTATATCTTACCAAATCTTTATCCACCTGTTATAACACTTCTTGGACTTAGTTTACCTGGAATAATTGGTGGAAGTGTGATACTTGAAACCATATTTTCAATTGATGGGATGGGCTTACTATTTTTTCAATCTGCACTTAGTCGTGACTACCCTGTGATTATGGGAATCTTGATAATAGGGGCATTTCTAACACTTTTGGGTAATATAATAGCTGATTTGTTTTTGCTAAAATTAAATCCTAGTATGAAAGAATAAAAAGTATTATGAGGGAGTTTATTAGCCCAATCTTATATTCAGTTTTACTTAAGATTAACAAAGAAATTACGCGTGACCTGAATATTAAGAGCCATATATTAATATATTTATGTCTAAAAATAGATAAAAACTACTTTGCTTGTAAAGCTATTTCCTTTAATCTTAAGTAAAACTGAATATAAGATTGGGCTAGGAGTTTATTTATATCTAGTCATTTTAAAAAACTATTAAGTGAAATGTAGGTAAAATTAATGAAATTTATAATCATAAGTTAAAAGGAATTTATATGAGTGGAATTAGTGATAGTGTAGAACAACTTACGCAAGCACACCTTAGAAATGTACAACAACTTGCGGTATTCAAGACAGGAAATGACGGTATTTATGCTATAAATATTGCCAAAATAAAAGCTTTTATAATAACAGAAGAGGTAACTATAACAGCTACTCCAACAGATACAGATGTGATTGAAGGTATAGCTACAATTAGGGGAGAACCTATTACACTTATAAATCTTGATAAATGGTTAGGGTATAGTAAATTAGAATTAAATGATTACAAACTTATAATTTTTTGTGAATTCAATCATAAGCAAGTTGGTTTTTTAGTAAAAGATATGGTAAATATTGTTGAAAAAACAACGGCTGAACTTATAAACTCAGAAGACCAAAATTCTAAGATAACATATACAACTTATGTTGAAGTGGATGGTTCTGATAAATTATGTACAGTTTTCAATGCTGAACAACTGTTAAGTGATATAGGATGGACAGATATTCATGCGTCTGATTTAGATAGATATATTAAAAAACCAGTTAGTAACAATAAAAAAATACTTGTAGCAGAAGATAGTGAAGTTGCAAGAGAGGTTATGTCACAATTTTTAAGAAAAGCAAAAGCTGATTTTGAAGTATTACATGATGGTGGATCGTTACTTAAGAGATTGGCAGAGATTGGTGCAGAAAAAATTGGTATGGTTATAACAGATATTGAGATGCCCGGTACTGATGGTTATCAAGTTGCACAAGCAATTAAAGACAATGTATCATATAATGCTATACCAGTAATTGTTAATTCAAGTATGACAACAGAAGCTGTTAAAGGTAAAATGGATAGGATAGGTATAGATGGATTTATTGGGAAAACTGATGTACCAGCACTTTATGATATAGTAGTTAAGCATATGGGTTATGCTAACTAGTTAAAATCATTTTTACTATAAAGTATAATTTGAATCTTTGATTTATATATACCTAAGTGACCTTGAGTTATGGTAACTATTTTACCATCTTGAGGTCTTTTTAATTTACCACTAAAATACAATCTTACTTTCATATCTTTTGAGTTGTGTCTATAATATAAGTAACCTTTTTTATAAGTACCTCTTAAGTTTTTAACTACTTCATTTTGATATTTTAAATCAAATATATCAATACTCCTAGCATCTTTATATAATCTTTTATAATTACTATTTTTAGATATTTTTTTAATATAAGATATGTTTTTTATCTCTTTTAGTCCGTTGTATTCATCTATAGAGGTAACTACAATATCATAACCATAACTAACTTTTAGGTTTTTATGTGGTTTATATATCATAATTGCTCTATCATTCTCTTTTTTAATTATGGCAATTTTATCACTTTTATATATAACTGTAACATTATGTAGTTTATAGTTATCTGTTTGTTGTATATCATATAGGCTTGAAATACTGTTATTAAATCTATTTACATTGTTGTTTAGTAAATATTTAAAATTGTATTTTTGTAATTTAGTTGAAAACTTTGCTATGATTGGAAGATGATCTGAGTAGCCACTTTTTTTATATCTATTCCATCTTATTATCTTATTTTTTTTATATAAATAATTTGTTTTAAAAACTTTAAAGCTATTATCTATATAAGATATATTTTGATTGTCAAATAAAGAGTTTGATATAAGTAGATTATCAGGGGTATTGTTTTCCCCTCTAAATTTAGAACTGAACCTATTTTTTTTATCTATCTCAAGCCATAGGTTATAATGAACTTTTTTATTATATTCAAAAATTTTATTTTTAATTACAAAATTTTGTTCAATTGTAGTATTTAAAATTTGATTGATGCCTGTGATACCATAAGTATTATTTAATTTTTTATCATACTTAAAAGTTTGGTATTCATTATAATTAGAATTTAAATCACCTGTTATAATATAATCAGTATCTTTGTCTAAATTATCTAAATCACTCTTTAAAGATGTAG
Source organism: Campylobacterota bacterium (assembly GCA_034723675.1). Classification (GTDB taxonomy): domain Bacteria; phylum Campylobacterota; class Campylobacteria; order Campylobacterales; family Arcobacteraceae; genus JAIOSF01. Next base: position 3,685 of record JAYEPD010000176.1, on the reverse strand, counting down.
CATAGATGATTCTTTGACTCTCTTTTGCTCTTTTAGAACGCCAATGATTATTATAAACTATCAAAGGTTTGTTTTCTATAATAATTGTGGATTTTAATATATCTCTACTATACAAATCATTTTTATCAACTATTATCCTTTCATTTTTAGAAATAGGATAAATACTAGCTATTGCTACACCTACAGAAGAAGTTTTATTTTTTAAAAAGAAGTGATATTTATATTGTGGTACATATTTAAGTAAAGTTGTAAATGCCTCTTTAGATTCTACCTCTTGAAGAGTTAATATATCTGCATTTAGATCATTTATAACTTGTGAGATATTTTTTAATTTATTTTTATATGAAGATTTATCCCAATATTTAGAATATGGTTTATAATCATCATATTCAGTTCCATCATATTTTAAATCAAAAAGATTTTCTACATTGTAAGAAGCAACGGTAAAATCTTTTGCATCTATACTAAGTATAAATGCAAAAAAGATTATATATATTTTATTTAGCAAAACTTTCTTTTAAAAATTTTAGTGCATAATCTTTTGCTTCATCTATTTTAGAAGCATCTTTTCCTCCTGCTTGTGCGAAGTCAGGTCTCCCACCTCCTCCTCCACCAACAATTGGGGCAACTGCTTTTATCCAATCACCAGCTTTTATAGATGCATTTTTAACTCCAGCAACAAGCATAACTTTATCACCTTTTGCTTGTAATAATAGTGTAGCTATTTTTTCATTACCATTTTTAAGATCATCAACAAGTTTTTTTATATCCCCTTGTTCTACTATATCTACCACAACTTTAACACCATCAACCTCTTGTTCATTTAGTGCAGTTGTTACATTTTCACTGGCCTCTTTTAATTCAGTTTTTAGTTGTTTGATTTGCTCTTTTAGCTTACTTATACCACCAATTATATCTTTATTTTTAACTTCTTGTTCAATAGTATTTAGTTTTTTAATAGCTTCATTTGTATAGTTAATTGCACTTAGCCCAACAACAGCTTCAATTCTCCTAACTCCTGCACTTACTCCACTCTCTTTTAAAATATAAAAACTTCCTATATTTGCTGTATTTTGTACATGTGTTCCTCCGCAAAACTCTACAGAAACATCTCCAAACTCTACTACTCTTACAGTATCACCATATTTTTCACCAAACATAGCTATAGCACCTTTTTTCTTAGCATCTTCGATTGCTAACTCTTCAGTATTACCAACAATTGCTCTTGCAATCATAGAGTTTACTAAATCAGATACTTCCTCAAGTTGTTCTTGTGTTAATGCTTTTGGATAGGTAAAGTCAAATCGTAATCTTTTATCATCATTTAAAGAACCTGCTTGAGATACAGTATCACCTAGAACCATTTTAAGAGCACTTTGAAGTAGATGTGTGGCACTATGATGTTTTGAAACTTCACCTCTGTTTACAACAACAGATTCAACAGACTCACCTACACTTAAAGTTGAACTAGTAACTTTAATTTTAGACATATTCATACCGTGAAATTTTTTAGTCTCTTCTATGATTGCAATATGTTCAGCATCTTCTAATGCACCAACATCACCATTTTGCCCACCACTTGTAGCATAAAAAGGTGTTTTATCTAACATAACCCAACCAGTTTTATCTGTATTCAAGGTATCTATTTTTTTAAAGTTCTCATCTAATAAAGCTACTATTTTACTATTTGATTTGATGTGATTGTATCCTATAAATTCATTTATTCCAACTTCATCTAAGATAGTTTTAAAGTCACCATCATTAACATCATCACCACTACCTTTCCATGCAGCTTTTGCTTTTGCTTTTTGTTCATTCATAGATCTATCAAAAGTATCTAAATCAACTTTTAAGTTCTTTTCTCTAAGCATATCTTCTGTTAAATCCAAAGGAAATCCATGTGTATCATATAGACTAAATGCAACATCACCACTAAAGATATCTTTGGTATTTTTAAGCTCTTCATTAAAGAGTGTAATACCATCTGTAATAGTTTTAAAAAATCTATCCTCTTCAAGTTTTATTTGCTCTTTAATAAAACTTTTTTTCTCTACCAAATCAGAATAAGCTTCACCCATCATCTCAGATAAAGTATCAATAAGTTCACCCATAAATGCTTTTCTAAAACCTATTAAATAAGCATGTCTTATAGCCCGTCTTGCAATTCTTCTTGCTACATAACCACGCCCAATTTTATCAAATAAGATACCTTGGCTTAACATAAAAGCTACAGTTCTTACATGATCTGCAATAACTCTAAAACTACCTATATTTTTATCATCTATTTTTGTTGAACTAATAGACTCAAGTTTTTTAAGTATTGGTTGAAATGCAGAAGAGTCAAAGTTATTTAAAACACCCTCTTTAATAGCAATAACTCTCTCAAGTCCCATACCTGTATCGATTGAAGGTTTTGGCAAAGGGTTTAGATTACCTTTTTGATCTTTTTCGTACTGCATAAATACAAGGTTCCAAATCTCTAAAAATCTATCACCCTCACCACCCATTTTGTCTTCAGGTCCATTGAAGTTTTCAATACCTTGATCATAAAAGATTTCACTACAAGGTCCACAAGCACCTGTATCTCCCATAGACCAAAAATTGTCTTTATCTCCAAATCTCATTATTCTATCTTCTGTTATATGTTCTTTCCATATATCATATGCTTCATCATCACTATCATGAACTGTTACCCATAACTTATCTATTGGAAGCTCTAATTTTTTTGTTATAAATTCCCAAGCATTAGCAATAGCATCTTTTTTGAAATAGTCACCAAAAGAGAAGTTACCTAACATCTCAAATAAAGTGTGATGACGAGCTGTATAACCAACATTTTCCAAATCATTGTGTTTTCCACCAGCTCTTACACAAAGTTGACAACTTGTTGCTCTAGGGATATTTGGTGTAGGTACTTCTCCTGTAAATATATCTTTAAACTGTACCATACCAGCATTTGTAAATAGTAAAGTTGCATCATCTGGCACAAGTGGTGCACTTTTGATTATGTTATGCTCTTTTGAAGCGAAAAAATTTAAAAATTCTTTTCTAATATCCATCTGTTTTCCATTTTATTAATTTATCTGTAGATTTTATCTAAAAAATGATTAAGAGATGACTAATTAAAATCTTTTTATATACTTATGACAATATGGTGTTTTATTGTGAACAAAATAATAATCTTGATGGTAAGCTTCAGCTTCAAAAAATGGTGTATTTAATGTAGAGATAAGTTTAGTAGCTACATCATAACCTTTTGATTTTAATATATTTATAGTCTCTTCACAGATTTTCTTTTCATCTTCATCATTATAAAAAATAGCACTTAAATATTGACTACCTATATCTGGACCTTGTCCATTTTTTTGTGTTGGATCATGTATCTCAAAAAAAAGCTCAACCAATGCATCATACTCTACAATAGCAGGATCATAATCGACCCTTACAACTTCTAAATGTCCTGTATTACCTCTACATATCTCTTTATAGCTAGGATTATTTAAATGTCCACCCATATATCCACTAACTGCTGCTTTTACACCTGTCTCATTTTCAAAAAAATACTCAACTCCCCAAAAACATCCACCTGCAAAGTATGCTGATTTTACTGCCATAATTATCCCTTTTTATTTTATAGTTTAATTATAAATGATTATTCTTAAAAACAATTGATTTTATTGGAAGT
>JAYEPD010000175.1:0-6942 GCA_034723675.1 Campylobacterota bacterium | reverse complement strand
TTAGAGTGGAAGCATCAGTTTGAATTTGCAGGATTTTATGCTGCTATTGAAAATGGCTATTATAAAGATATTGGATTAGATGTTAGCCTAAAAGAGTATGAACCAAACATAAATATAGTTGATGATGTTTTATCAAATAAATCAACTTTTGGTATATCATCTTCAGCACTTATCATTGAAAAATTAAATAATAAACCATTGGTATTAATATCTTCATATTTTAAACAAAATTGTTTGGCTTTTGTTACTAAAAAAGATATTAAAACTCCAAGTGATTTGAAAAATAAAATAATCATGGCACTTCCTTGGGAAGTTGAACATACAAGTCTTGGTGCTTTATTAAAAGAGAATAATATAGATAAAGATGATTATAACTTAGTTGTTCATGATTTTAAAATAGATAAGTTTATAAATAATGAAGTTGATGCTATGTCTATTTTTTTGACATCACAAATTTATGAATTAGATAAATTAAATACAAAATATAACATAATAAACCCTTCAGATTATGGTTTGTATTCTTATGATCTTGAACTGTTTACAAGTAAAAAATTCCTTGAAAATAATAAAAATCTTGTATCTGAATTTAAACAAGCAACAAAGAGAGGTTGGGAATATGCTTTTAACAATAAAAAAGAGATTGTTGATTTAATTTATAATAAATACTCAAAACGAAAAACAAAAAACTCTTTACTTTATGAAGCAATAGAAACGGAAAAGTTATTTAAGACACATGTTTTCAAAATAGGTTCAGTCATACCAGAATTGGTATCTTTAAATGCAAATATGTATAAAAAGTTAGGTTTAGTAAAAGATGATTTTGAAGTTAATTATTTTTTAAAAGATTATTATTATAAAAGTTTAAAAGATGAAGAGAGTGATTTTTTTAAATATAACAGATCAAAAAAAAATATAATATTAAAAGATGAAGAGTTAGAATATTTAAAAAATAAAAAAACAATAAAAATGTGTGTAGATCCAGATTGGATGCCACTTGAAAGTATTGAAGATAAAAAACATATAGGTATAAGTGCTGATTATTTCAAAATATTTAAAGAGCAACTTTTTGGATTATCAACAATAAAACTGATAAAAACTAAGAGTTGGGAAGAGTCATTATATAAAGTTAAAAATAGAGAATGTGATATATTGTCTTTAGCAATGGAAACAAAAGATAGAAAAGAGTATTTGAATTTTACAAAACCATATTTTTCAACAGGTTTAGTTCTTGCAACAAAAAAACATGTAAAATTTATGGATGATTTTATGAATTTAAAAGATAAAGTTGTTGCTATACCTAGAGGATATGCATTTATTGAGATTTTAAAAGATAGATATCCAAATTTAAATATTAAAACAGTAGATAATATAGATGAAGGGTTGAAAAAAGTAGAAGAGGGTAAGGTATTTGGTTATATAGGAACTCTTACAAGTGTAGCTTATAAATTACAAGATTATTATCAAAGTAATTTAAAAATATCAGGAAAATTTGATCACAAATGGGAATTATCAGTAGCAGTAAGAGATGATGAAAAAATACTTCACAATATATTTAATAAGTTAGTTGAAAGTATAACTGTTGATGAAAAAATAGCTATTCAAAATAAGTGGATAACAATTAGTTATAAAGATGATATTGATTATACATTAGTTTGGCAGATACTATTTATATCTATTATATTAATGGGATTTATTGTATATTGGAATAGAAAACTTATAAAACTAAATGATGAGTTAAAAGAGACAACAAAAAAAGCATATGAAGTATCAAAATTTAAAGACAATTTATTATCAAATATTTCACATGAGATAAGAACACCTATGAACTATATCTTAGGTATGAGTTTTATGTTAAAAGAGACAAATATAAACAATACACAACTTGAATATATTAAAAATATTGAAAATTCTTCTGAGATATTAATACAATTATTAAATCAAATGTTAGATTTGTCAGAGATAGAAAATGGAAAATTTAGATTAAATAAAATAGATTTTAATTTAATAGATCTATTAAAAAATATTGAGAAAATAGTACTTTTTGATATAGATGATAAAGATATTAAATTTAAAATTGTGTATGATCACTCTTTACCTGTATTTTTATATGGAGATAGATTAAGGTTGTACCAAGTTTTAGTTAATTTATTATCAAATTCTGTAAAATTTACAGATGAAGGTACAATTGAATTAACTGTTTTACAAGTTAGTAAAAATAGATTTAAATTTATAGTAGCAGATACAGGAATAGGGATAGCAAAAGAAGGTTTTGATAAGTTACTTGAGCCTTTTGTTCAATCAGATACAAGTAGTACTAGAAAATATAATGGTACAGGTTTAGGTCTTAGTATCTCTAAAGAGTTAGTATCTTTAATGGGTGGAGATTTAGAACTAGATAGTGTAGTAGATGAGGGTAGTAAGTTTATATTTGAAATTATTTTAGAGGAGAGTAATAAAAATAATAAACTTATTCGAAGTTTTAAACAAATTGATAAAAAAGAGAAAAATGAGAAAACAAAAAAAATAAAAGCAGATGATGAAGTTATAGAGGAGTTATTTTTAGAATTAAAACATATATCTAAAAAAAGAAGACCTAAATTATGTGAACCAATAATAAAAAAGTTAGATGGATATGTTATGGATGATAAGAGTATGACAGTTTTGAAAAAAATAAAAAGTTCAATAAATAAATATAATTTTGATGAGATAGGAGATATAATTGATAAAAGATAAACAAACAATATTGATAGTTGATGATGAACCATCAAATATAGATATTTTATATAATGTATTAAGTGATAACGATATAGTTACTGCTACAAATGGAAATATAGTATTTGAAGTATTAGAAACAGAAGATGTAGACTTAATACTTCTTGATATAATGATGCCTGAAATGGATGGGTTTGAAGTTTGTCAAAAGATTAAAGAAAATCCAAAAACTAATAAAATCCCCATCATATTTTTAAGTGCAAAAAATCAATTTGAAGATATTAAAATTGGATTTGAATTAGGTGCAGTTGATTATATAACAAAGCCATTTAATCCATATGAATTAAGAATAAGAATAGATACTCATCTAAAGCTTATAAGTTATCAAAACAATCTTAAAAATGAAGTTGTAAAAGAGATTGAAAAAAATAAAATAAAAACTCAAGTTTTATACCAACAATCAAAACAAGCAGAAATTGGAGAACTTCTTATGCATATAGCACATCAATGGAAACAACCGTTGAGTGAGATAAGTAGCATAAATAACTATAACCTATCAATATATAAACAAGAGAGTAATAACAATATTATAAATAAAGAATTAGAAGATAATGCCAACAATATATCAGAAATATTAACATTTATGTCAGATACAGTTGAAACATTTACTAACTTTTATAAACCTGTAGATGAAAAAACTTTTTTTAATATAAAAGATGCAGTAAATACTTCAAAAAACCTTATTAGTGCTACTTGTGATTTTTATAATATAAAATTAAGTATAATATTAGAAGATGATATAAGTGTATATGGAAATGAAAATGAATATTCTCAAGTGTTACTTATAATATTAAATAATGCCAAAGATATATTTATAAAAAATAGTATAGAAAATCCAGAAATAGTTTTGACTATAAAAAAATATGAAAATAGTTCAAAAGTTATAATCAATGATAATGGTGGTGGTATAAAAATGGAAAATGTAGATGATGTTTTTTTACAATATACAACAAAAAATAATAGTAGTGGTATAGGTTTATATATGGCAAAAGAGATTATGAAAAAAAATGAAGGTACTTTAACAGTAAAAAATACAAATAATGGAGCAGAATTTACTATAATATTGTAGATTTGAAAAAAGGTAGCAAATATGATAGAAAATAGAACAATATTATTTTTAGAAGACAATATAGTATATGCAAACAATACAATAAAACTTCTAAATCAATATGTAAAAAATATAATACATGAAACAAGTATGAAAGATGCTTTGGATAAATATTACAATAATAATATAGATATAATAATCAGTGATTTAAAAGTTGATGATGGAATAGCATTGGATTTTATCAAAAAAGTAAGAGAAGATAATAAAACTTTACCAATTGTGATAATGAGTGCACATAAAGATGAAGATTTTTTATTTAAAGCTATACCGTTAAACATAACAGAATATGAGATAAAACCAATAAACTTTGATAAATTTGAATCACTTATAAATAATTGTTTAAAGATGGTTTCAAATTCATCAATAGTATTATTAAACAAAGTTAGCAATATATTTTATAATACCCAATTAAAAGTTATCATAAAAGATGATGAAGAGGTATCTCTTAGTAAAAAAGAGATAAAATTTATAGAGTTATTAATAAACAATAAAAGTACAATAGTAACAAAAGAAGATCTTTCAAGAGAGGTTTGGGAAGACTCCGCTATGACAGAAGCAGCTTTAAAAAACTTTTTACTTAGACTTAGAAAAAAAGCAGGAAAAGATTCATTTAAAGCTATACATAATGTTGGTTTTAAACTTAATTAAGGGTGTTGTCAAATAGTTCTGTACTCAGATATCTTTCGGCTGTATCACAAAGTACTGTGACAATATTTTTATCTTTATTTTCCTCTTTTTTAGCTATGAAACTACTAGCCCATATATTAGCACCAGATGAGATACCTACTAAAAGTCCCTCTTTCTTAGCTAAATCTTGAGCTGTTTGTATAGCGTCTTCATTTGAAACTTTTATAATTTCATCATATATATCTGTATTTAAAGTATCAGGTATAAATCCAGCTCCAATACCTTGTATCTGATGAGGTGAAGCCTTTTCTCCACTTAAAACAGCACTGCTTAGAGGTTCTACTGCAATAATCCTTATGTTTGGTAACTTTTCTTTTAATATTTTTCCTGTACCACTAATAGTTCCACCTGTTCCAACGGATGCTATTAGTATATCAATTTTATTATCCATTTGGTCAAGTATCTCTAAAGCTGTTGAAAATTCATGAGTTTTTGGATTGTTAGGGTTTGAAAATTGTGATAACATAATAGTATTTTCATTTTCTTGTGATAACTCTTGCGCCATATTTATAGAACCTTTCATCCCATCTTTAGCAGGAGTTAAAAGAACAGAAGCTCCAAATATCTTCATAAGTCTTTGTCTCTCAATGCTCATAGAGGATGGCATAGTAAGAGTTAGTTGAATACCCATAGAAGCACAATGAGCAGCTAAAGCAATACCTGTATTGCCACTTGTGGGTTCTATTATGTGAGTCTCTTTATTTATAGTTCCATCTTTTATAGCTTGTGTTAACATATTTAAACCAATTCGATCTTTTACTGAACTTGTAGGATTCATAAATTCACATTTTGCATATATAGATGCAGGAAAGTTTTTATCTATATTGTTAAGTTTAATCATTGGCGTATTACCAACTAAGTCTGCTATATTTTGGGCTATTTTAGACATCTGAATCCTTTATTATTTTAGTTATATTTATAATATCTTTTGTTTCAATATCAAGTTTTATTATGATACGAAGTATAGCTTGTCTAACTGTAGGTTGTCTAATAGCACCAACAATATATCCATTTTTTATTAAGATATTTTGTAACTCTATAACTTTTTTATTATCATTTATAACAACTGGTACTATAAGAGAATCAGTTGATATATTTAGATTATCTTTTATGATTTTTTGATTTTTTTTAATATTTTTTTTAATATCTTTTTTATTTTTAATGATATATTTTAAATTTTCGTATGCAATTGCTATATCAAATAAAGATGGAGCTGTACTATAAATGATTGGTTTGGCTCTATTTTCCAAATATGAGATGATATGCTTTGAAGCTAAAATATAAGCCCCATAACTTCCATAAGCTTTCCCCAAAGTTCCCATTTTTATATGATTTGGTTTTGGTTTAATATTATGATAATCATACCAACCAAGTAAATTTTCTCCTATGACACCTGAACTATGTGCTTCATCAACTATTAAAATAGCATCATATTTACAAGCTATTGTATTGAACTCTTTTGGTGCAATATCACCTTGCATAGAATAAACACCCTCAATAGCAATAATTAGTCTATCATAATGGGTAATTGGTTTTATTTTACTTTCAAGATCTTTAAAATCATTGTGTTTAAAAGTTATCACATCACCTTGTATAAGTTTTGTTGCTAAGATACCACTTGCATGATACTCTTCATCTATAAATATCACATCTCTTTTTCTAACCATACTTTCAATCATAGATATATTTGCTAAAAAACCACTTCCTACAACTATTGCTGCTTCAAAGTTGTTTAGTTTTGAGAGTTTTTTTTCAAATTTTTTGTGTATATTTGAATATCCATTTACTATTAAAGATGCTTTTGGGGAGTAGTGATCCTCTTTTTGAAGTAAACTTATTGCATTTTTTAGTTGTTTTTTGTTTGAAGAGATACCTAGATAATCATTTGATGCTAAGTCAATAAGGTTTTTATCGTATATTTTTCTTTTTCTAAATCTATTTGATTTTTTTATTATTGTTAACTCTTTTTCGTAATAATTCATAATGTTATATTCTCAAGATACTCAAGTTCATCACCTGCAAATATTATAGCATCGATACAATACCCAACATCAAGTTTTTTAACTTTTAGATAATATTCAATTGACTTTTGTAGTTTATATAACTTATTTGGTGTTATATTGTAAACAGCTTCAAAACTATCTCCACTTTTAACTTCAACAAAATGATAAATATCATCTTTTAAAGATATAATATCTATCTCACCTAATTTTTTAGCATGATAATTTCTCTCTATTATGTTATAACCTAAGGATGATAAGTATTCACAAGCTTTTGTTTCAAAATAGTTACCTATTTGTGTAGTTGTATTATTTGATTTCATAAAAGAAGTATATCATTTTGTAGGTTATATTGAGATATTGATTATTAGTTAA
>JAYEPD010000174.1:0-7013 GCA_034723675.1 Campylobacterota bacterium | reverse complement strand
GTAAACATAGAAGACTAACTCCAATAGAATTAGAAAGATTAAATATGTTTCCTGATAATCATACCATTGGTGTTACAGATACAAAAAGAGCTTTTTTAATGGGTAATGCTTTGGTTGTAGGAATAGTAGAAAGATTGGGAAATACAATTTTAGAAGAGATAAAGTAAAATAGGAATAAATATGAATTATAAAATACATTCATTTAGACATGGTGAAATTATCTTAAAAAATGAACCAGATTATAAAATAGTATGGAATGAATTGTTAAGTGCAATTGAAAATATTACTGATGATGAAATTATAGAGCATCATGAAAATAATCCAAGAAAAGCAAAAAGTATTTCAGAGTCAATTAATAATATATTAAAATCTAAATTAGTTGCATTAGGTTGGAATGAAGAAAGTTATATTTTTCAAGATGATGAATATAGTGGAAATAGATGGCGATTAGATTTTGCAAAAGACAGCATCTCCGTAGAAGTCGCTTTTAATCATGGCGAAGCGATAGCTTGGAATTTAATTAAACCAGTATTAGCAGGTGAATTAAATCATGTTCAAAAAGAGATTAATACTGAAATAGGTGTTATTATTTGTGCAACAAAAGAATTAAAAGATAAAGGTGGCTTTGATGGTGCAGTTGGAGAATATGAAAAATTCTTAACATACCTTAATCCATTAAGAGATGTATTGTCTGTACCTATTGTAATAATAGGATTAGAAGCTCCTACAACATTTGAAATAAAAGTAGAAAAAATTGATAATAAGAAACAGGGAATTATTAAAAAATATTAAAATTCTTAAAGTTTTACTATTATAAGTATAAATCTACCCTATTCCGTAACTAAGCTATTACCACCCATTATTGTTTTAAGTATCCTTTAGATAAAATACTAAAATTTTAAACACAAAAGGATACAAACATGAATGGTGATTTAATAGGTTCATTACTACCTCTTATCGTATTATTTGCGATATTTTATTTTCTGATTATCAGACCACAACAAAAGCAACAAAAAGAGCACAATGAGATGCTAGAATCTCTTGAAAAAGGTGACAAGATTGTTACAAATGGTGGATTAATTGTTGAAATTATAAAAGTTGAAGATAACTTTTTATCAACTAAAAGTATAGATGACACAAAACTTAGAATTGCAAGAACTTTTGTTTCTGCTAAATGGGAAGACTAATACAAGGAATTAAATCTTGCAACTATTAAACTATAGATTAGTGATCTTTGCACTAGTTACAGTATTTGGTATAGTATTTTCTATACCATCTTTTTTACAAAGTGATGAGGGTAAAAAGATATCTTTAGGTCTTGATCTTCAAGGTGGTCTTCATATGCTTCTAGGTGTACAAACACAAAAAGCTGTTGAAGGTAAAATCAAATCAATAGCTGCTACAGTAAAATACTTTACAGACAACGAAGATATACTAATAGAAGATTTAACTATCAACAAAGATAATTTAAATTTTATATTATTAGATCCAGATGAAGTTGGTAAACTTGATACTATGTTAGCTGAAATAAAAGGTCTTGATATAAATAAAGGTGCAGATTTAGTTTATACTATAAAACTAACACCTATTGAGATTGAGATAGTAAAAGATATGGCAGTTGGTCAAGCTGTTGAAACAATAAGAAATAGACTAGATCAGTTTGGATTAGCAGAACCATCTGTTACAAGACAAGGTAAAATAGATATAGTTGTTGAACTTCCTGGTATAAAAACACCCGAAGAGGAACAACGAGCAAGAGAACTTATAGCAAAACCTGCAAACTTAGAGCTTATGGCAGTTGATGAGTTAAAAGCAGATCAAGTTTATGATATGACACTAGAAGAAGCTAAAGATATGGGTGATGTGATACTTGAAGATTCAAATAATCCTGAGGTTAAATATCTATTAAAACAGATACCTATCTTAACAGGTTCTCAAGTTGTAGATGCTAAGGTAGCATTTGATCAACAAACAAACCAACCAATCATAAACTTTACACTTAGTACATTTGGAGCTAAAGTTTTTGGGGACTTTACACAAAAAAGTATCGGTAAAAGACTTGCAGTTGTGTTAGATGGAAAAGTATTTTCAGATCCAGTTATAAGAGAAAGAATTGGTGGAGGAAGTGGACAAATAAGTGGAAACTTCACTATACAAGAGGCTGGGAATGTTGCTATTGCATTAAGAAGTGGTGCATTACCAGCTCCTGTTATAATGCTGGAAAAAAGAAGCGTAGGTCCTAGCTTGGGAGCTGATAGTATAAATGCATCTATGTTAGCACTTATCTCTGGATTTGTTTTGGTTGTTATATTTATGGTTATCTATTATGGAATAGGTGGGCTGATTTCAAATGTTGCTTTGATTACTAATATATTTATAATTATTGCTGTGATGGCTATGTTTGGAGCAACTTTAACCTTACCAGGTATGGCAGGTATTGTACTTACTGTTGGTATGGCAGTTGATGCAAATGTTATCATAAGTGAAAGAATAAGAGAATTATTAAAGCAAGGGAAAAGTATCCCAAAGGCTATAGAAGATGGTTATGCAAATGCCATGAGTGCTATACTAGATGCAAATATAACAACACTTTTGGTAGCAGTTATATTATATGTATATGGAACAGGACCTATAAAAGGTTTTGCAATAACTATTAGTATTGGTATTTTAGCTTCAATGATAACTGCAATTTTAGGAACTCATGGTATCTATGAAGCACTGATGCCTAAAATGGTAAAAGACAAAAATTTAAAAAAATGGTTTGGAGTTAAGTAATGGAGATATTTAAATCAGATAAAACTCATAATTTTATGGGTAAGAGACTACCATTTTTAAGTTTTTCAGCTATTTTAGTTATAGCATCTTTTGTTTTGATTTTTACAAAAGGATTAAACTTTGGTATAGATTTTTCAGGTGGAACTTTAGTACAAGTTCAATATACACAAAATGCACCAATTCAAAATATTAGAGATGTTTTAAAAACAGATGTCAGATTTGAAAAAGCAGTAGTAACAAAATTTGGTAGTGATGAAGAGGTTATTATAAAAATTCCTGAGACATCAACTGCATTAGGAAAAGATATAGGTGATGATGTTAGAAATATACTAAAACCTACAGGTGATTACGAGATAAGAAGAGTTGATATGGTTGGACCTAAAGTTGGTGATGCTTTAAGAGAAAAAGGTATCATGGCTTTAAGTTTGGCTCTTATTATTATACTTGTATATGTATCATATAGATTTGAGTGGAGATTTGCTATAGCTTCTATTTTAGCTCTTATTCATGATGTATCTATAGCTTTAGGTGCAATTATACTCTTTAATATTGATGTAAATTTAGATATTTTAGCGGCAATTTTAACCATTTTGGGATACTCTTTAAACGATACCATTATTGTATTTGACAGAATTAGAGAGGGTGTAACAACATCAAAAGCAAATGATTTAGATGAAGTAGTTAATGAATCTGTTTCAAAAACACTAAGTCGTACTACTCTTACTTCACTTACAACATTTTTTGTTGTATTGACTTTGTATCTATTTGGTGGCGAGATTATCAATGGCTTTAGCTTTACACTTTTAGTTGGTATTGTTGTTGGAACTTATAGTTCTATTTTTATAGCAGCATCATTTTTAGTTCAATTAAAGTTCTCTATTAAAAACTATAGAGAGGTTCAAGCATTAAAAGAAAAAAGAGCTAAAGATAAAGATAAAATCAGAGCCCAATTTGAACAAGGGATGGTATAAATAGATGCAAAAGTTATTTGGTACTGATGGAGTAAGAGGACAAGCTGGTAGTTTTTTAGATGCAATGACAGCACTTAAACTTGCTCAAGCAGTTGGGATATATTTTAAAAAACATCAAAAAACCAAAAAAATACTATTGGGGAAAGATACTAGAAAAAGTGGCTATATGATAGAAAATGCACTGGTAAGTGGTCTTACATCTGTAGGGTATGATGTGATGCAAATAGGTCCTATGCCAACACCTGCAATTGCATATCTTACTGAAACTATGAGATGTGATGCTGGTATTATGCTAAGTGCTTCTCATAACTCTTTTGAAGACAATGGGGTAAAATTTTTTGATAGTAAAGGTGACAAATTATCTTCAGAAATTGAACATGAGATTGAAGAGATATTTTATGATGAAGAACTAATCAAAAATAGTCAATGTACACATACAAATATAGGTAGAGCAAAAAGGATAAATGATGTTATTGGAAGATATATAGTTTCAATAAAATCATCTTTTCCAAGAGAATTATCACTTAGTGGTGTTCGTATTGTTTTAGATTGTGCAAATGGTGCAGCTTATAAGGTAGCACCTACAATATTAGAAGAGTTAGATGCAGATTTAATAGTTGTGCATGATAAACCAAATGGATACAATATAAATGAAAATTGTGGAGCATTACATCCAAAAGAGTTGGGACTTTTAGTGACAGAATATAGAGCAGATATAGGTATAGCACTCGATGGTGATGCAGATAGATTAGTTGTAGTTGATGAAAAAGGTGAAGTTGTTGATGGTGATAAACTAATTGGTGCATTAGCAGTTTATCTAAAAGATACAAATCAATTACAAAATGGTTGTGTTTCAACTGTTATGAGTAATCAAGCTTTAGAGGACTATCTTAGTTTTCATGATATAGATTTACACCGTTCAAATGTTGGTGATAAAAATGTACTTGAAGTTATGAAACAAAAAAATATCAATTTCGGTGGAGAACAAAGTGGACATGTAATCTTTGCAGATGTTGCAAAAACAGGAGATGGTTTAGCATCTGCATTACAAGTACTAGCTCTTCTTATAAGTAAAAACCTTAAAGCAAGTGTTGCATTGAACCCTTTTACTTTATATCCTCAAATTCTTAAAAACCTAAAAGTTGAAGAGAAAAAACCAATAGAAAATATAGTTGGATTAGAAGATATTTTGATTGGTTTTAGAGAAAAGGGGTTAAGAGACCTTATACGATACTCAGGTACAGAAAATAAGATAAGACTTTTACTTGAAGGTAAAGATACTAAATTGGTAAAACAAAGTATGGAAGAGTTAGAACAATTTATTAAAAAAGAACTTTGTTAATATAGTATGAAAAAAAAGCTATTTGTAACATTTACTATATTTTTATCTCTATTTTTAGTAGATCAATATATTAAGTTTCTATTTGTAGATGGTTTTGAAGCAAGAGGTGAATGTATCTCTTTAGTTTTGGCATATAACTATGGTGTCGCTTTTTCTATGTTTGCTTTTCTTGCAGAAAATTTAAAGTATATCCAAATAGCTATTATGCTATTTGGTATTGGCTATCTATTTTTCAACAAAGATATATTTGAACACTACTATATACCTGCTGGATTGATTTTTGCAGGGGGTATTAGTAATATTTTTGATAGATTTATACACGGTGGAGTAGTTGACTATGTATACTGGCATTGTTGGTTTGATTTTGCTATTTTTAATTTAGCAGATGTATTGATAGATATAGCAATTGTTTTAATACTTTGGATAAGTTATAAAAACTCTAAAGAAAATGACAAAATAGCAAATTAGATTTTATCTAATTTGCTTGTAACCTTTTTATCTCATCTTTAACAATATCAGCATGAAATATCTCTAAAGTTTCTCCATTTTTTTTCTTTTTTTGTCTTACTTTTACATTACTCCAAATAGCAGCAATCTTCCCTTCTGGATTGATGATAAATGTTGAACGAACAACACCCATATACTCTCTACCCATAAACTTTTTCAGTTGCCATACTCCATATGCTTCACAAAGTGTTTTTTCCTCATCTGATAAAAGAGTAATAGTTAAATCTTTTTTAGCTATAAAATTTTGATGCTTTTTAGGACTATCTGGGCTTACACCTAAAATAACTGCATCCAAGTCATCAAACTCTGCTTCCCTTTGTGTAAAATCACACGCTTCATTTGTACAACCAGGCGTATTATCTTTTGGATAAAAATACAACACTATCCATTTACCTTTTAAGTCCCTAAGACATATCTCTACTTCATCTTGATTTTGATTGCAAAATTCTGGTGCAATATCGCCAATGTTTAACATAAGTTTCCCCTTTTTTATTTAAGAATGTGATTCATTTTCTCTTTTTTTACTTTTAAATAATTAGTGTTTTTTGATGTAATTCCAACCTCTACAGGAATTCTATCTACTATTTCTACTTTTATACCTTTTAGTTTTGCAGGGTTATTGGTCATAAGTTTTATTTTTTTAATTTTATAGTAATCAAATATAAAATCAACCACTTCATAAGTTCTCTGGTCTGAAGCAAAACCCAATTGATGATTTGCCTCAACAGTATCAAAACCTTTATCTTGTAAAGCATATGCATTTACTTTATTGAGTAAGCCTATATCACGACCCTCTTGTCTTAAATAGATAACCATACCATTTTTTTTATTTATATAGTCAAGTGAAAAATTAAGCTGTGCTTGACAATCACATTTTATACTTCCAATAGCATCACCTGTTAAACATTCACTATGTATCCTAATAGTTGGGATAACTTCAACATTTAATTCTTTGGTAAAAACAACTAAGTGTTCTTTTAAACCCTCTTTAAATGACTGTATCAAAAAGTCACCATGAGTTGTAGGAAGATTAGCTACTTCTGAAATTTTTATGTTCATTAAATTTAAATTCCTAATTACTTAATATTTTGGATTATATCTAAAGTTGGTTATATTAGCTTTAAGGATTTCTCTAAGTTTATTTTTTATAGTCATATTCTAAAACTCTACAAAAAAACCATTGTCTTTAACAATTTTTGTTAATTTTGCCATATCATCTTTTAATATCAATATCCTATATCCAGATGCTTTTATTGTTAATTCTTGAAGTTTTTTATTTTTCATAAATAGATTTAAAAGTTTTTTATTGTTTTTTAACTCTATTGTTATAAGTTTCAAATCTCTTTTTAACATATTTGAATTTTCTTTAATCTCTTCAAAAAAATCATCAAATACTGTAGGTAATTTGCTGTTAAATA
>JAYEPD010000173.1:0-7029 GCA_034723675.1 Campylobacterota bacterium | reverse complement strand
TATAATAATAAGCTAAAGGTTACAAATGGATATTTTATCGATGATAGTGTTGATTTTATTTTTATCATTAACGATAAATCTAGTGTTAAAAAAGATAAATATCTCTCCAATTGTAGGCTATATTTTTACAGGTATCATAATCTCATTATTTTTAGATTTTATAAGTATAGATCAAAATATATTATCACATATTGCAGAATTTGGTATCGTATTTTTGATGTTTACTATAGGGCTTGAATTTTCTGTTACACATCTAAAACAGATGAAAAAAGAGGTTTTTATCTATGGAACACTTCAAGTAGTCTTAACAACTATTATATTCACCTACATTGCACATCTGATATTTAACCTTGATATGAAAACATCTATTGTTATAGGTTCTGCTCTTGCTTTATCTTCAACAGCAATAGTTTTAAAAACCTTAAATGACAATGGTGATATACATAGACCATATGGTAGAAATAGTGTAGGAATTTTAATATTTCAAGATTTAGCTGTTATCCCTATACTTTTGATGATAACTATTCTTGCAGACTCAAAAGTCTCTTTATCTGAGATGTTACTAAGCACTTTGTACTCTGCTATTATAGTTGGTATCATACTTTTTGTTATAGGTAAATACTTAACAGAAAAATTTCTTGCTTTTGTAGTAGATACTAAACTTGAAGAGCTTTTTATAGTTTCTATTATCCTCATTGTTTTAAGTTCGGCACTTTTGGCTCATAGTTTTGGATTTTCTTACTCTTTGGGTGCTTTTTTAGCAGGTATGTTAATAGCAGAAACAAAGTATAAGTATCAAATAGAAGCAGATCTTGTTCCATTTAGAGATATACTTTTGGGTGTATTTTTTATCTCAGTAGGGATACAAGTAAATTTTCAAGTTTTTGTTGAAAACTTTTTTATAATTGTAGGACTAGCTGTTGCTATTTTATCTTTAAAAGTTGTTATTATATTTGCTATATTAAAAATATTTACATTTACAAAAAGAGCTATAAAAACAGCACTAGCACTTGCTCAAGTTGGTGAGTTTTCATTTGCTGTATTTGCACTTGCTAGTACAAATAATCTAATTGCTGATGATATAAATCAAATTATGATATCCGTAGTGATACTATCACTTATTTTTACCTCCCTTGCGTTGCGTCATGTAAGAGCATTTGTAAACTTTTTCCAAAATGAAACCAATACAATACCTACTCAACCTATATTAGATGCTGGTATTAAAAATCATGTTATTATTTGCGGGTATTCTTTATTGGGTCAAAAGATTGTTAAAAACCTGAAAAGTTTTGATGTATCATATGTAGCAGTTGAACACGATAGGCAGCAAGTAAAAAATGGAAAAGAAAAAGGTGATATTGTTTTTTTTGGAAATGCTGCATCTAAACATATTCTTAATTCTCTTTACATAAAAGAGGCTAGTGCTGTTATTATTGCTATTGATAATGATGACAAAATAAGACTTATAACAGAAGCTATCAAAGCTATCAATCCAGAGATAAATATTGTAGTAAAAGTGACACATCAAGCTCAAATAGATGAATTTAAAGATCTGCATGTAGATAACTTTGTAAATGAAAATGAGATAGTTTCTCATGAACTTATAAAAAAAGCGATGCAGTGTAATATAAAATAGAATAAATAAAAGGTATAAAATTGGCAAGTTATGAATATGAAGTAGATGATGAGTTAGAACTTAAAGAACCATCAAAATATAAGGTTTTGTTATTAAATGATGATTTTTCAACAATGGATTTTGTTATAGAGATACTTACAACTGTATTTAGAAAATCTCTACAAGAATCGCAAGAGATAATGTTAGCTGTTCATAATAATGGAAAAGCAGTATGTGGAGTTTATACAAAAGAGATAGCTTTTACAAAAGTCGCACAAGTTAAAAGTAGAGCTAGAAAAGCTAGTTTTCCATTAAAAGCTATAGCAGAGGAAGAATAATATGATAAGTAAAGAGTTACAAACTGTTTTCACACATGCTGTTAATTATGCTAGGGCAAATTCTCATGAATATATCACAATTGAGCATATTTTTATATACCTTTTAAAAGAAAGAAATATAGAATCATTACTTCATGAGATGCAAATGGATATTATAGAAGTTCATGAAAAATTAAAAAAATATATCTTAGAAAACACACCTAAGTACCCAGATGATATGATAAATCAAGACCCTTTAGAAACTGTTGCACTTACTAGCACAATAGAACAAATGGTTACACACTCACAGTTATCGGGAAAAAATGAATCAACTATTGAAGATATGTTTGTTTATATCTTAAAAGATGAAGATTCTTATTGTACTTTTCTTTTAAGAGAGCAAGGTCTTGAAAGAGTTGATATACTTGAAGAGATAAGTCATGGTACATCAAATATTGAAGAAGATTACGATGATGAAAATATGGAATTTAGAGAATTAAATAAAGATAAACTAAAACAAAATACAGACGATACTCCATTATCTTTAAATAGTGTAGAGTTAGTTTCAGTAGCACTTGATGATAAAATAGACCCTGTTATAGGTAGAGACAAAGAGATAAAAAGAGTTATCGAGATACTTGCAAGAAGAAAGAAAAACAATCCTATACTACTTGGAGAAACAGGAGTTGGAAAAACAGCAATTGCAGAAGGATTGGCTCTTGAAATTGCAAATGAAACAGTACCCGAATTTTTAAAAGATGCAAAAGTTTATTCACTAGATATGGGTTCGATGTTAGCAGGGACAAAGTACAGGGGTGATTTTGAGAAAAAACTTAAAGCCGTTTTAAAAGAGGTTAGTAAAAAGAAGAATGCAATATTATTTATAGATGAGATTCATACAGTTGTAGGTGCAGGAAGTGTAGGGGGAAGTGCTATGGATGCTTCTAATATCTTAAAACCTATGCTTAGTAGTGGAAAACTTAGAGTAATAGGAGCTACAACTTACGAAGAGTATAGAAATGATTTTGGTAAAGATAAAGCATTTAGCAGAAGATTTGCTAAAGTTGAAGTAAAAGAACCTTCTATTGAAGATTGTGTTTTGATACTAAATGGACTAAAATCAAAATATGAAGAGTTTCATAATGTAATATATTCTCAAGATAGTTTACAACTAGCTGTAGAGTTAAGTAAAAAGTTTATAAATGATAGATTTTTACCTGATAGTGCTATTGATGTTATAGATGAAGTTGCAGCTACTGTTAAACTAAACCCAAAACATAAAAAGAAAAAAGTTGTAAAAATAACTCAAAAAGATGTAGAAAATACAATCTCCAATATTGCTCAAATACCACCTAAAACAGCAACATCATCTGACTTAAGTTTGTTAAAAAACCTTGAAAAGAACTTACAAAAAAGAGTATTTGGACAAGATGAAGCGATAGAGAAAATAGTAAAAGCGATAAAAATAAACAGATCAGGTATGGGTGTTGATAATAAACCTGTAGGTAGTTTTCTTTTTACAGGTAGTACAGGTGTTGGTAAAACAGAAGTTGCTCAACAACTAGCAAATGTAATGGGTATACATTTTGAAAGATTTGATATGTCTGAGTACGGTGAAGCACACACTATAAGTAGACTTATAGGAGCACCTGCTGGGTATGTTGGCTATGAAAAAGGTGGTCTTTTAACAGAAACAATTAAAAAACATCCTCATACAGTTTTACTCTTAGATGAGATAGAGAAAGCTCATCCTGACCTGATGGGACTATTGTTGCAAGTTATGGACAATGCAACACTAACAGATAACAATGGAACAAAAGCAAACTTTCAAAATGTTATATTGATAATGACATCAAATCTAGGTGCAACACAAACCTCTATCATGGGATTTGCTAAAGATGACAATATCAATGAAGACAAAGCAGT
Source organism: Campylobacterota bacterium (assembly GCA_034723675.1). Classification (GTDB taxonomy): domain Bacteria; phylum Campylobacterota; class Campylobacteria; order Campylobacterales; family Arcobacteraceae; genus JAIOSF01. The sequence continues at coordinate 3,171 of JAYEPD010000173.1, read as the reverse complement.
AAAAAAATTCTTTGCACCTGAATTTAGAAATAGACTTGATAGTGTAGTTAAATTTGCACACCTAACAGAGCCTATATTACTAAAAATAGTTACAAAGTTTATAAAAGATTTAGAGGCTAATTTATCTGATAAAAATATAAAAATAACTTTGAGTACAAAAGCAAAAAAAGAGTTATCAAAACTTGGTTATGATAAGCTTATGGGTGCAAGACCACTACAAAGAGTCATCACAGATAAAATAAAAACACCACTTACTGATGAGATATTATTTGGTAAGTTAAAAGATGGTGGTACTGTTAAAATAGATTTTAAAGATGAGGAATTTACTTTTGTATATAATTAAGGGTATCTCTAAAATCTATCTTTTATAAACTTTAAAAAATCTATTTTTTACTCTATTGTTACTTAAACCACTAAACGCTTTCTCTAAAACTGCATTTTTCACTGCAACATAAGAGCAAGTTGGAAGTATATTTATCTTTCCTATATCATCTTTCTCTAAGCCAATACCAGCTGTTAAAGCTCCTAGTATATCACCAGCTCTTAGTTTGTGTCTTTTCCCACCACCTATATAAATACTACTATAATCATAGTTTAAATATGTATCGTCTAATTTAAATATATCATCTGAATTTATAAGATTAAACTCAATATCAAGATACTCTTTTAGCTCTTCAAACTTAAAGATATTTTCTATGAGACTAATTGCCAATCCATTTTTACCAGCACGAGCTGTTCTACCGATTCTATGTGTATAAACCTCAAAGTCATTTGGAATATCATAGTTAATTACCAGATCTACATCATCTATATCAAGTCCCCTTGATGCTACATCAGTTGCTATTAAAATCGGGTATGATTTATTTGCAAATAATATTAGAGTTTCATCTCTGTATTTTTGCTCTAAATCACTATGTAAAACTAAAGGTTCCATATCTAACTCTTCTAATGCATCTGCAACTTCATCACACTTTATTTTTGTGTTACAAAATATGATTACACTTTTATAACTCTCTTTAAATAGTTTAGGTAAAAAAGCAGTTTTATTTTGTTCTTGTATATCATAAAACTCTTGGTTTATTATATTTTTATTATGTGTAGATTCAACCTCTATATTAGTTGGATTGCTCATTATGTTTGATGATAAATCATCAATAGTATCAGGATAAGTTGCTGAGAAAAGTAGCGTTTGTCTTTGCTTTGGTAAAAAATCTATGATACTATTAATATCTTCACTAAATCCCATATCAAGCATACGATCAGCTTCATCCAAAACTAGTGTATTGATATCTAAGGTTTTGAAGTTTTCTTCTTGAAGATGTTTTAAAATTCTACCAGGAGTTCCAACTATGATATGAGCATTATGGGATAATGAGTGAACTTGAGGATGATAAGGAGAACCTCCTGTAAGTGTTAATATTTTAACATTATCTCTACATCTTACTATCTCTCTTAATGAATTCGCAATTTGAACTGCTAACTCTCTTGTGGGTGCTAATACAAGTGATTGGATGTTGAATTTTTTTATATTTAGATTGTGCAGTAAACCCAATCCAAAAGTTATAGTTTTACCACTTCCTGTTTTTGCTTTTGCTATTAAATCATCACCTTTTAATATATAAGGTAATGCTTTTTCTTGTATGGGAGTCATCTCATTGTAGTTTAATGATTTTAAATTTTTCAATAAAGCATCATCAAGATTTAAAGTTTCAAATTTGTTTTTTGTCATAATCAATTGTATCTAAAGAATGATTAAAAATCAATTTGAGAAATATTAAAGAACTTTAATGTATAATTTCTCAATATATATTTAAGGTAAAGCTATGAAAAAACTTTCAATTATTAGTAATCAGATAAAAAACAATACATATTCATACACAGGAAAAGGTGCATTTGAAGCAATTGTAAATAACAATAAAGATCAAATAGTCACTTGGCTTGAAGATTTAGTACCTTTGCAAAAACAGATTGAGTTGTTAAAAGATATGGAAAACATTGAATTTCAAAAAAGAAATTATACTAGAATTTTAACTAAAATATTTCCTGATGAATACAAAGAATTTGTATCATTAAATATACTTGTAAGAGATGCCAATATCATAGCTCAGTATTACAATGAAGAGTATAATGTAACACTTCTATACGATAATCTAATAAATAATAAGTTTTTAAAGTATCCGGGCAAATATGATAAATATGTAGATTTTGAACTTTTTCAAAAATTTATTATGATGTATAGAGAAGACTTAATCCAAAGTTTAAATAGTGAAAATCAATCTATAGATTCCCATAAAAATAAAAAACCAATAATTGAAGATGAGACAACAGAAAAAATAAAACCAGTTGAAGAGGAACTTGTTTTAACTGAAGAGAACGAAGAACCTAATGTTTCAGAAAAAGATACAAACTGGACACAACTTCTACTTGGGAAGTTAAAATAATGTTACATTTCACAATATTTGGAAACCCAGTGGTTCACTCAAAGTCTCCACAAATGCAAAATAGTGGATTTGATTATCTTCATTTAAATAGTATATATGATAAAACATTATTAGAAGATGGTACAAAAATAAAAGATATTTTTCTACAAAAGAATTTAATAGGTGCAAATATAACAGTACCTCATAAAGAAGATGCCTTTAAATATGCAGATAAAGTTGAAGGTATAGCAAAAGAGATAGGTGCTGTTAACACATATATCCTAAAAGATCATAAAGTGATAGCTTACAATACAGATGCACCTGGTTTTATGAAGGCTATTGAAGAGTTTAAAGATGTGAAAACTGCTATTATATTAGGTGCAGGTGGAACAGCAAAAGCTATAGCAGTTGCTTTTAAAAATGCAGGTATAAAGACAACTGTTTTAAATAGAAGTGCTAATAGACTTGATTTTTTCAAAGATATTGGGTGTGAAGTTTACAACTGGGAAGATTTTGCTTTAGATAGATATGATTTAGTTGTCAATAGTACAAGTGCTGGATTAAAAGATGAAAACCTTCCTAGTCCTGAAGATATACTTGAAGATATACTTGATAATTCTACTTATGCCATAGATTGTATATACGGAAAACTAACACCTTTTTTACAAAAAGTAAAAAATAAAAATATAAGATATAAAGATGGCGAAGATATGCTACTTTATCAAGGTGTAATTGCTTTTGAACTATTTAC
>JAYEPD010000172.1:0-26417 GCA_034723675.1 Campylobacterota bacterium | reverse complement strand
AATTTGGTCTGTAAATGTAGTAAAGGGTGAAAGCTCATATCGTATTTTTTGCATACTTACAAAACAACCACTCCCTTTTTTAGAATATATAAGCCCCTCATTTTTTAGCTTTGTAATTCCTTGTCGTGCAGTTGCTCTTGTGATATCAAATTTTTCACATAAATATTTCTCAGATGGTATCTTATCATTTTCATTTAATTTTGTTTCTATTAAATTTAAAATATAAGAATATACCATCTCATAATCAAACATTTTTTTAGTCACTTCACTCACCCTTTAAGTTATCTATACAAGTTTTATGATGGAAGTATATAGTATTTTGGTTACATTTTGATTACAAGATGTATAGACAAGTTGTAAACGAATAAAATTAAACTCAAGAATTGATAAATTTTAATAAGTTCAGTCCTCTTATAAGTTTTACTTAAGATTAAAGGAAATAGCTTAACTAGCGAAGTTATTTTTATCTATTATTTAGATTAAAATATATTAATTTATGGCTCTTTATCTTCAAGTCACGCGTAATTTATTTGTTAATCTTAAGTAAAACTTATTAGAGGATTGAACTTGAATATAATTTAAGATACAAAAATGTAATCACATTTTAAGCACTTTTAAGATAAAATATCCAAATTTACAATAACAATAATAAACATCAAGGAATATAAAAAATGCCAAAAAGAACCGATATAAAATCTATTTTATTGATTGGATCTGGTCCTATAATAATAGGTCAAGCATGTGAGTTTGACTATTCTGGTACACAAGCTACAAAAACTTTAAAAGAGTTAGGTTATAGAGTAGTACTTATCAATTCAAATCCAGCTACAATCATGACAGACCCAGAGTTCGCAGATAAAACATATATAGAACCAATTACAGAAACAATGATAAAGAAAATCATAGAGATTGAAAAAATAGATGCTGTTTTACCTACTATGGGTGGACAAACAGCACTAAATGTTGCTACAACTATGTATGATAAAGGGATGTTAGATGGTATTGAATTTCTAGGTGCTCATCCTGATGCTATTAAAAAAGGGGAAGATAGACATCTTTTCAATGAAGCTATGATAAAGATTGGTATGGATCTACCAAAAAGTGCAAATGCATATAGCGTTGAAGAAGCTATTGAAAAAGCAAAAGAGATAGGTTTTCCAGTTATATCAAGAGCATCATTTACTTTAGCAGGTGGTGGTTCTGGTGTTGCTTATAATATGGAAGAGTTTAAAACTTTAGCTCAGGCTGGTATTGATGCTAGTCCAATTAATGAGATTGAGATTATGGAATCTATGCTTGGTTGGAAAGAGTATGAGATGGAGGTTATAAGAGACAATAAAGACAACTGTATTATTGTATGTTCAATAGAAAATCTTGATCCTATGGGTGTACATACAGGAGATAGTATAACTGTAGCACCAGCACTTACACTTACAGATAAAGAGTACCAAAACATGAGAAATGCTTCTTTTGATATTTTAAGAGAGATTGGTGTTGACACAGGTGGTTCTAATGTACAGTTTTCAATTTGTCCAAATACTGGAAGAATGATAGTTATTGAGATGAATCCAAGAGTGAGTCGTAGTTCTGCTCTGGCATCTAAAGCTACAGGTTACCCTATAGCAAAAGTTGCAACTTTATTAGCAGTTGGATTTACACTTGATGAGATAGAAAATGATATCACAGGTACAACTGCATCTTTTGAACCTGTTATTGATTATGTAGTTACAAAAATACCAAGATTTACTTTTGAAAAATTTCCAATGGCAGACTCAACACTCTCTACAGGGATGAAATCTGTTGGTGAAGTTATGAGTATGGGTAGAACTTTTAAAGAGTCTATGCAAAAAGCTTTATGTTCACTTGAAACAGGTCTTTGTGGTTTTGATCCAATTGATACTGATTTTGAATTTATAAAAAAAGAGATACGAAGACCAAACGAAAAAAGAATTTTATATATAATGCAAGGTATGAGAGAAGGTTTGACTGATAATGAACTATTTGAGATGTGTAAAGTTGACCCATGGTTTTTACATCAATTAAGAGAGATATACCAAAGAGAACTTATCATAAAAGGGGCAGGGGCTTTGCATCTTGAAGATGAGATAGGATTAAGAAGAACTAAAACTTTTGGATTTAGTGATAAGATGATTGCTAAATTAATAGGTGTAAGTGAAGATGATGTTTATAGTGCTAGAAAAAAATTCTCTATAACTCTTGAATACAATGAGGTTGATACTTGTGCTGCTGAGTTTAAAGCTTTGACACCATATCTTTATTCATCTACAAATATTTCTAAACTTCCTCAAGAAGAAAAACCTAAATCAGACAAGAAAAAGGTTATGATAATTGGTGGTGGTCCAAATAGAATTGGTCAAGGTATTGAGTTTGATTATTGTTGTTGTCATGCAAGTTTTGCCTTAAATGAGATGGGTGTAGAGACTATTATGTATAACTGTAATCCTGAAACAGTAAGTACAGACTATGATACATCAGATATATTATATTTTGAACCAATTGATTTTGAACATGTAAGAAGTGTAATAGAAACTGAAAATCCAGATGGTATAATTGTACATTTTGGTGGACAAACACCGTTGAAATTAGCAAATGCTATTCATGATATGGGTGGAAAGATTATAGGGACAACAGCAGCTGTAATTGACTTAGCTGAAGATAGAGAAAAATTCTCTACATTTGTTGAGAAAGCTGAACTTTTACAACCAGATAATGGAACTGCTGTTACTATTGATGAAGCTTTAAGTATAGCAAATCGTGTAACATATCCTGTTCTTGTACGACCATCTTTTGTACTTGGTGGTCGTGGTATGAAGATAGTTTATAGTGATGAAGAGCTTATAAAATATATGGATGAAGCAGTTAGTGTTTCAAATGATGCACCTGTATTAGTTGATAAATTTTTAGATCGTGCTATTGAGCTTGATGTTGATTGTATCACTGATGGAAAAGATGTATATATTGGTGGAATTATGCAACATATTGAAGAAGCGGGTATTCACTCTGGTGATAGTGCTTGTTCTTTACCTCCAATTAGTTTAGATGATGAGATATTAAAAGAGGTTGAAGAGAAAACAAAAGCAATGGCACTAGGACTTGGTGTTATAGGTTTGATGAATACTCAATATGCGATACATCAAGGTAAAATATATCTGATTGAAGTTAATCCTCGTGCAAGTAGAACAGTACCGTTTGTATCAAAAGCTACAGGTATACCACTTGCTAAAGTTGCAACTCGTGTTATGTGGGGAGAGTCTTTAAGAGATGCTCTTAATATATATGATAAAGATCAACATATAGTAAAAATAGATGGTGAAAATAATATATTAAAACCTATGCTAAAAGATCATGTGGCTGTAAAAGAAGCAGTTTTCCCTTTTAATAAACTAGGAGGTGCTGATCTTATTCTTGGACCTGAGATGAAAAGTACTGGTGAGGTTATGGGTATAAGTAGTGACTTTGGTAAAGCATTTGCAAAAGCTCAATGTGCTGCTAAAAACTATCTTCCACAAGAGAAAGGTAAAGTATTTATCTCACTTGCGAATCTTGATAAGCAGTTTGCTGCAACAATAGCTTCAAGACTTGTAGAGTTAGGTTTTGAAGTTGTTGCAACAGGTGGAACTCATACAACTATAAGTGATGCTGGTGTTGAGTGTGAAAAAGTTCTAAAAGTAAGTGAAGGAAGACCTAATATAACTGATAGTTTGATGAATCAAGAGATTGTTATGGCTATAAATACAAGTGATGGGGAAGCTAGTAGTAAAGATGATGGTACTGCAATTAGAAGAACTGTTTTAAGAATGAATGTTCCATATTTTACAACAGTATCAGGAGCAATTGCTAGTATAGAAGCTATAGAAGCTTCACAAGATAAAGATGGACTAGATCCAAAATCTATACAGGAATTTTTAAAATAGTATCTTTTTATGGATAGTTCTAAAGTTTATCTAACACAAACTGATACAACAGTTGGTTTTTTGTCAGGTGATGATAAAAAACTAGCTTTGATAAAACAACGAAGTGTATCTAAAAAAACTCTTCAAGTTGTCTCCTCTTTCAAGAAACTACAACACAAAACAAGAGTTCCAAAAAGATTTCGAAAACTTATAAGAAACTCAAAACTTACATCGTTTATATACCCTAAAGGATTGGCTTTTAGGGTTGTGCCAAATAACTCAACTCATCATAGTTTCATAAAAAAATTTGATTGTTTATATTCTACATCAGCAAATAAAACAGGTGATGATTATGATGAAAATTTTGCTAAAAATAATAGTGATATAATCGTATATAATCAAAGTGATTTTCAACAAAATAACTCATCAAAAATCTATAAAATTACAAAACAGAAACTTAGAAAAATAAGATAAATTATATCTTAGTAATATTATGGTAAAATTGCCTCAAAATTACAAATAAAGGTATTTTGTGAAGTATAAAACTGAAAAATTAAACAAAAAAATTAAAAAAGCGTTCTCTTTGATGGAACTAATGGTTGTTATTATTATATTAGGTCTTTTGGCCTCATTTGTATTGCCAAGTTTAACTGGTAAAAGTGAAGATGCAAAAGAAAAAATAGTATGTGTTCAGATGAAAAGTATATCTCAAGCACTTAAAATGTATAAAATAGATAACTCAAGTTATCCAACAACAGAAGAGGGACTTGCATTGTTAGTTGAAAAAAAATATTTTGAAGATAATGCACAACCAAAAGATAGTTGGGGGAATAACTATATCTATACAGTAGAAGAAGATTCTTTTGAACTTATATCTTTAGGTGCAAATAAAAAAGAGGGTGGTGGTGATGATATCTACTACTCTAAATGTAATTCTAAAAAATAATACAAAAAGTTGAAACAAAAAGCTTTTACTCTATTTGAGATTATAATTACTATAATTTTAATCTCTATTTTTTATCTTTTTGCAATCAATAGTTTCTCTAACTCTTCAAAGATAGATGGAGATGTTATAACTTTAAATAACTTAAAACAAGAGCTTTTAAAAGTAGATTTTGAAGAAGAGATAAATATACAATGCAATAATCAAGATTTGTCTTGTTTAGTTTTTGTTGATGGTGTTCTTGATGAAGATGAAGAGGGAAAAATAGAAAATCTTTTTTTAAAAGAACCTATTGTTTACAAATATAATAAAAATCTTGAAGATATAGAATTTCAAGATTTAGAACTTGAACAGCTAGAGAGACAAAATATAGTTTTTAAATATTCTTGCAAAAAAAATAGAAAATGTGATGAGATGATAGTTCAAACAGAAGATAAAGTTTATGTATTTAATGATATACACAATAAACCAATAACTTTAAACTACATAGATGAAGTTAGTGACTTTTTTGATGATAAAATAGGTGAGATAAAAGATGCTTTTTAGATATAATGGTTTTGATAAGAATGGTGCTAAAGTTAAGGGTAAAATTGAAGCAGAAACTTTAAATGGTGCAAAAGGTCAACTAAAGCATAAAAATATCATATATACTAAGCTTCAAGAAGATAGCTATAGTTTTTTTGAGAAACTCTCTTTTACAAGAAAAATAAAAATTAAACCACAAGTTTTATCAACTATAAGTAGAGATTTAAGCATCTATTTAAAATCAGGAATATCACTTGTAAATGCAGTAAAGCTTATAAATGAACGATATAAAGACGATAAAAAACTAAACCCTTTTTTCACATCAATTACAGTATTTTTAGATGAGGGAAAAAACTTCTTTACTGCACTTCAGATGCAAAAAGTGATTGAACTACCTGAGTTTTACTTACAGTCTATAAAAATAAGTGAAGATGGTGGACTTTTACAGTCTGTTTTGGTTGAATTAGCTGATTATTTAAAAGAGCAAGATAAGTTAGCTAAGCAGATAAGTTCTGCTATGGCATATCCTATATTTATAATTATAGTCTCTTTTTTGATGGTTGGGTTTATGCTTAGCTTTATAGTTCCAAAAATAACAGCTATCTTTAAAAACAATGATCAAGCATTACCACCTGCTACACAGTTTGTAATAAGTGCTGGTGACTTTGTAAATGATTATTATATGGTTATTATTGTTGGATTTGTGTCTATTGTATTTTTGTTTGGTTTTTTTATGAAGAGGTTCGAAAAATTTAAATATACAATTGATGGTTTTGTATTAAAAGTTCCATTTATAGGGACTTTAGTTGAGATAGGGGAACTTAGTCGTTTTGCTTATATGAACTCTATTTTAATAAGATCAGGAGTACCTGTGGTACAAGCTTTTAAACTAGGTAGCAATATAGTTAAAAATAGTGTGATTAAAAAACTATTTAGTGAAGCAAGTATGAAAGTTGTAGAGGGTGAAAAACTATCTAAAATATTGGACAATAGTAATATATATAAAATAGATATAGCTTTCATACAAGCTGTTGCAATTGGTGAAGAGACGAGTCAATTAAGCCAAATACTAGAAAATCTAGCAGAACTTTATAGCACACAAAATAAAGATAAAATAGGGGTGTTTTTAACTCTACTTGAACCTATGTTTATGTTAATAGTTGGCGGACTTATTGGGTTTATTGTAGTTGCTATGTTATTGCCTATATTTAGTATGAGTTTAGGGTAAAAATTGAAAAAAGGTATAGTTTTACTTATCACACTTTTTTTTATATCTACTATCTCTATAATTATATTAAAGAACCTAGATGATTCAAATAAATTTATAGATACTATATCTTTAGATACAACTTTAGCACAGATGAAAATGACAAATGAAAATATACAAAAAGAGATAACTAAACTTTTAAATGACAATAAAGACAATGATGAAGTATTAGAGATGATAATAGAGTTTTTAAGCGAAGGGATACCTTTTGATTATGGTAATATCTCTACTTTTTTATCTTTAGATAACTACGATAATGATGGTTGTAACCTTTATGATTATAATAGTTCAAAAAGTTTAACGGAACAATGTGACAATGAGATAACCAATAATATTTTATATCAGTATGAGTTTGAAAGAATTTTGGAAACATATAAAAATAAAATAGATACTCAAGATAGGATTGATTTTATTATTGATGAGTATATAAATTTAACTCAAGATGATAAAATAGATGAGATAAGAGATCAATTTAGATATATAAAAGATGATTCAAATGATACAAATACAGTTGAACTTTATGAATGTAAATATAATATAGAGATTAACAATAAAAAAGCTAGTAGTAGTTTTATAATTGATTTAAATGATTTAAATAAGACAAAAGAGTTTAGATTTACTTTAAACTAGTTTTGGTATAATCGCGATATATAAAGAGAAGGGATAAGTTATATTAGAAACAAAAAAAAATACAACAAATCTTTTTTTACACTCAAAATCACAGTTTGATATAAAAAATAGTGTTAATATTATACTTTCTCCTGAGTATTATTGGGTTAGAGTTTTTGAATTACCAATAAAATCAAACAAAGAGGTTCTTAATGTTTTGCCAAATCTATTTGAAGAGTTTGTTGATACTACTGGATTAAAGTATTATGTTAAAAATATATCTGAGGGTGTATATCTAGGTTTTGCTTATGATGAGTCAAAAATAATAGATGGTATTAAAAATTCAAATTTAACAATGGGGCAAATTAGAAATATATATTTTGGACAAATTGAACTTGAAAGTTTAGTAAAAACAGAAGAACAAACTTGTATGAAGATAGATAATATATGTTTAGGTTATGCAAACGATATATTGGTTCAGATCCCTTTGATGTTAAATGTACAAACTTCCAACGATATAGATATATCAGATATAAAACTATCAAATGATAAAATATATGTAAATTCAGCATCAAAATATATAGATACAAAACTTATATATAAAATATCTACTATAGTGTTTTTATTTAGTGTTGTTATATTTACTCAATTATTAATAAATAAACAAACATTAAATAATATACCCAATAAAATAGAGAACATAAAAACAAAAAGCAATATGCCATCAACTATGATACAAACAAAATCTATAGTTAAGAAACTAAAAAAAACAGTTTTAAATCAAACAGTTTTAAGAGATGCTTTTAAAGAAATCATAGATATAAGTAGTAAAAATAAAGCAAAGTTAACATCTATAAAATATAAAGAGAAAAAAATAACTTTTAAAATAGAAAATCTATCTATAGATAAAATAAGACAACTAATAGGTAATAAATACGCTATAAAAAATATTAAAACAAAAGATAGTGTAGTGATAACGGAGATAAAGTTATGAAAAAAATAGATCCACTTTACATATTACTTCTAAGTTTTGCTATTTTGATTGTATCAATTATATCTTTAAGTGATTCAAAACAAGAGTTATTTAATACTCAAAATGAATATAAAGAGTTTGTAAAATTATCGTCGCAATATAGTGGTTTAAAAAATAGTTGGCAAAGTAAAAATATAGATAAAAAAATAGAAAAAGTACTTAAGCAATCAAATATAAAAAAATACGATTTATCAAAAACAAAAAACAGTATTAAGATAGTTGTAGATGATGAGCCTTTAAATAAACTCGATAAATTTATAAACAAAATCTTAAATGATAGTTTTGAGATAAAAAAATTAGATATATCAGATAAGAAAATTGAACTAGAAGTTGGATATAGATAATGAAAAAGATTTTAAAATTTTTAATATATAGTCTCCTTTTTATATTTGCATTTTTATATTTTTTACCTAAAGAGAATCTATATTATCTTTTACTAGAGAATCTAAAAAAAGAAAAAATAGTTGTATCTAATGAATATATAAAAGATACTGGTTTTGCTTTAGAATTAGAAGGTATAGATGTTAAATATCAAAATATAAGTGTAGTAAATACAAAAGATATAGATATAAATAGTTATTTTTTTGTAACAAATATAGATATAAGACAAACAAAACTTGATGGTATAATGAGCTCTTTTGTTCCAGATAAAATATCGAAATTAAATATAAAATATAGCATATTTAACCCAACAGTTGTATCAATATTTTCAACATTTAATTTAGGAAGTTGTTCTGGTGAAGTAGATCTAATAAATAGAGTTGTAAATTTAGATATAAAAGTATCTAAAAAGTTTAAAAGAAAGTATAGATTAGTAGTAAACAAATTAAAGCTTGATAAAACAAGAAAAGATAAAAATATGGAGTATTATAAATATGAATATAAATTTTAATACCATCATCATAAAAGCACTACCAACTTTCATAGTTATATTTATAGCTTTTACACTTAATACCATAATTTTGATTTATTTACCAAAAGAGTATGTTATAGATAAAGAGATAAAAAAGTATGATATAGAATATAATAAATACAATATAAATAAAACTTTTCAGGATAGAAAAAGAGTTGAAAAGGTAAAAAAGGTTGTTGATACTAAACCAAAAGAGTATTCACTGTTATCAAATATAGTTTTAAAAGCTATATATGCGACAAATGATGATAGTAGCTGGGTAATCATATCAGAAAAATCTTCATCTAAAACACATATGCTCAGTATTGGTGAGGAGTTTAAAAATTATGTTTTAAAAGAGGTTTATTCAACTTATGTATTTTTTGAAAAAAATGGTAAACGATATAAAGTACTATTAAATGATAAAAATGAAGAGAATAAACTTGATATAAAAACTGTTATAGAAGATAAAATAGAGCAAAAAATAGAAAAGATAGCAGATGTATACAATATACAAAAAGATACTGTAAAATCATATACTAAAAACTTTTCAAAAATATGGAAAGAGATAAGTATCAAAGAGATAAAAAAAGATGGTAAAATAGATGGTTTTAAGATAAATAGACTCTCAAATAAAAGTATATTTAAAGAGTTGGGTTTGAGAAAGAATGATATTATAAAAAGTGTAAACAATGTTGAGCTTACAAGTTATGCTGATGCATTTAAGTTATATAAAAAAATAGATAAATTGACAAGTTTAAAATTTACTATATTACGAAATAATGAAGAATTGGAGTTAGAATATGAGATCAAATAGGTATATTGTTAGTTTAATAATCGTTGCATTTTTTAGTGTTAATATATTTGCTAAAGAGAAGATAAATCTTAACTTTAAAGATTTAGAGATAACTACACTTATTAAAGCTGTATCTAAAACATTGGACAAAAATATACTAATGGAGAAAGATATAAAAGGTAAAGTTGGTTTTATAGCAAATAAAGCTGTTTATAAAGAGGATCTTTTAAAGATACTTGTATATACTTTAGAATCTAAAGGTTATACTATAATAGAAAAGGGTGATATATTAAGAGTAGTAAGACTAAATGATGCAGCAAAATATAATACTCCTATATATAATAATTCAAAAAATCTTTTAACAAATGAGATGGTAACAGAAGTTTTCGATATAGACAATGTAAATGTAGACTATATAAGTTCAAAAGTTAGACATCTTATAAGTAAGTCAGCAAAACTTGTAACAGATAAAGAGTCAAATACTGTTATATTAACAGACTTTATACCAAATATTCAAACAGTAAAAAAAGTGATCTCTATGATATCAATAGATTCAAAAAAAACTATAGAAGTAATAGAGCTTAAAAATATACAAGGTTCATCTATATTAGCTGATTTAAAAGCTGTTGCAAAAGCAGTTTTTAATGAAAAAATCATAAAAGAAAAAGTTGCAATATTATTAAATAAAGACTCAAATGCAATTATGTTTGTTGGTAAAAAAGAAAATGTAGCATATATGACAAACTATTTAACTCAAGTTGATAAAAAAGGTAGTTTAGTTGAGAAAGTAGTTGTTGTAATACCTCTTAAAAATGCAGAATCAAAAAATATCATCAAGATGATCACAAGTATCATAACAAACAAAAAATACAAAGACCCAAACAACAAACCTTTTGCTTCAAGTGATGATGAGTCTAACTCTATCATTCTTATGGGACCAAAAGAGGAGATCAAATACTTTACTTCACTTTTAGAGCAACTTGATGTCGATAAACAACAAGTATATGTACAAGCTAGAATTATAGAGATTAGTGAGAAAAAAACAAGAGATGTTGGATTTAAATATGGTTTGGATGGATTTGGAGCAGGTAGTGATGGTCTTTTAAACTTTTCATCTCAACTAAATGGTAGCGGAGCTGCTGGAACTATACCTCTTGCTTCTTTAAGTTCTTATGGATATGATTTATCAAGTATGAAAAATGGTTTGTCTTTAGGTATGTCATTAAATCTTCTAAATCAAAATGGTGCAGCTGATATTGTTAGTGAACCTTCACTTTTATGTATAAATAATAAAGAGAGTTCAATATATGTAGGTCAAACTATAAGTATAAAAACAGGAACTACTACAACAACAGGTGGAATACCAACTGATACTTATAAAAGAGAAGATGTAGGGTTAACACTGAAAGTAAAACCAAGAATATCAAATGGAGATAAAGTTCTTTTAGAGATAAATACTAAACTTGAAGATGTGGATCAAACTGTAACATCAAGTGGTAATGCAGATACATCTAAAAAAGAGCTACTTACAAGTGCTATAGTGAATAATGGTGAGTCTATTATACTTGGTGGTTATATAAGAGCAAAAACTGAAAATACAGTAGATAAGATACCATTCTTTGGAGATATACCACTTTTAGGTGGGCTTTTTAGAAATACAAGAGAGGTGAATGATAAAATAAATTTAGTTATTATCATCACACCATATATAGTTCCAAAATCAGAAGATTTAACATATGTTAGAAACCAATTGGCTGAGTTAAAACTTCTTGAAGATAAATATACAAAAGATACTATTTTAAGACTTGATAAGATGAAGTTAAAAGCAAAAAAACAAGATCTTAAAAGAGCAGAGAACAGAATAGAACTTGATGAAGAAAAAAGAGATTTAAAAGATGATATGATTGATTTTTCTGAAGATAAAAAAGATTATGAAGATGATAAAAAAGAGGAACTAAATGAAAAACTTGATGATGATGAAAAACTTCACAATCAAAGAGTAAAAGATATGTTTGGTATATAAGATATGTTAAATATAGATGAGATACACAATTTAAACCTTGAAGTTTTAGAATATGAAAACTATGAATTAGCATTAAAAAACTTTGTACTTTTTACAAAAATAGATGATGAAGAATCTATAGTAATATCCAAAGAGCATATAGCTGTATCTTTTGACTATTTGTCAAAACAAAATATTGAACTAAAAGTTAACTTTTTAGATGAGATCTCTTTTGAGAAACTTTACAATAAATTTGTAGAGAGAAAAACAGACAAGCAGATGTCTGACATCACTACAACAACAGAAGATAGTATAGTTGAAGATGATGATTTAAATATCTCTGAGTTTCTTAAAACATCTGCTGATATTATGACAGATGAGGGTTCTGCACCAATTATAAAGTTTGTGAACTCTTTGTTTTATCAAGCTATTAAGAAAAAATCATCAGATATACATATAGAACTTCATGAGTTCAAAGGTGAAGTTAGATATAGAGTTGATGGTGTTTTAGTTAGACATATTGAGTTAGATAAAAATATCATGGCATTGGTTGTAAGTCGTATAAAAGTTATCTCAAATCTTGATATAAGTGAAAAAAGAATACCACAAGATGGTAGAACTGCTGTTAAGATTCATGGTAAAACTTTGGATATTAGGGTTTCTGTTTTACCAACATTTTATGGTGAGCGAGTTGTTATGAGGATACTTATGCAAAGTGAAGATATACCAACTTTACAAAATCTAGGAATAGATGATAGTATCACCTCTCAACTAGCAACATTAACACAAAACTCTTATGGTATGATACTTGTAACAGGACCTACAGGAAGTGGTAAATCAACAACGCTACACTCTTTGTTACAAACTATAGAAAGCCCCCAAACAAATATAATAACAGTTGAAGATCCAGTTGAATACAAAAGTGATAATATCAATCAAATACAAGTAAATGAAAAAGTAGGGCTTACATTTGCTTCAGGTTTAAGAAGTATTTTAAGACAAGACCCAGATGTGATAATGGTAGGGGAGATTAGAGACCAAGAAACAGCTTCTATAGCTATACAAGCAGCACTTACAGGGCATCTTGTATTTTCAACTTTACATACAAATAGAGCACCAGCAGCTATAACAAGACTTCTTGATATGGGACTTGAAAGATTTCTTATCTCATCATCTATCCTTGGAGTATTAGCACAAAGACTTGTACGACAACTTTGTGATGAGTGTAAATCAGAAGATATAATAGCAGAACATCATCTAAAAGAGTTTGATATTGATGAAAATATAAAAGCATATAAAGCTTGTGGATGTAAAAGTTGTAACTTTACAGGATATAGTGGAAGAATAGCAATAGCGGAACTTTTTACGATAACAGATAGTGTAAAACTAGCACTTCAAGAAAATGTTGATGATCAACAACTTATAGGTATAGCTATAAAAGATGGTATGGTAAGTTTAACTCAACAATTAAAAAATATGATTCAATCAGGTAAAACATCACTTGAAGAGGCTATAAGAATAGGTATAAAATAGTGACACATAAGAATAATGTTATTTTTAAAAAAGCTATCTCTTTAGTTGAAGTTATGGTTGCAATTGTACTTTTAACTGTTGTAGTAACTGCAACTTTAAAACTTCAACAAAACAATATATTTTATCTTGATAAATTTAAACAATCATCAATTGATAATAGTTATATTACAACGGCTATATCAAATAGTGATCAAAAAAGAGATATAGATATAACACTTAGTGATATAGTTGATTTTAAAGATGATGATATAAGAAGAGAGCTTAAAAATATAAAAATCAATATAAAAGATGAAGAGGGTGAAGATATAGAGTTGCCTGAAAATGATTTTTTACAAGCTATAAAAGTTAAAACTACTACCTATACTTTAAAAGATGGTATGAAAAAAGTATTTTACCATTTTGAGTTGTAAGATTATGTATAAAACATATAAAAAAGCATTTACACTTGTAGAGATACTTATCTCTATTAGTTTATTTTCTATCATTATTATATTTTTATACCAATCTTTAGATATGACACAAAAAAGTAACGACTTTTTTAGTGAAAAACTTGAAGTTAAACTTGAAAGCCAAAATATTAAAAAGATATTATTTATGGATATGATAAATAAAAAAGATAAAATCAATTTAGATTCATCAGATGAATTTGCTATTTTACAAATAACTACAAATAATTATTATCATAACCCTTTTTATGAAAATATCACTTATCTTGTAACAAAAGAGAAAAATCTAGTAAGATTAGAGAGTAAAGAGAAGTTTAATAAAGCAAAATTAGATGATGAATTTTTTGATAATACCTATATAGATATACTTCAAAAAGATATAAAAGTATTTAAAATAGCATACGATGAAAAAGATGAAGAGAAACTATCTATTTATATAAAAAAATTAGATGATGAAGTTATATTAATAGCACTTTAGGAGAAAATATGGATACAGATACAAATAAAAAAACATTAACAATAATAGATACATTTGGTTTTCTATTTAGAAGTTATTACGCACTGCCACCACTTAAGTCAAGTACAGGTTTTCCAACAGGAATGCTTACTGGTTTTATGAATTTTGTAAGTGGAATAGGGCGGGATTTTACAACTGATTATTTAGTTTTTGCTTTAGATAGTAAAGGTAAAACATTTAGAAGTGATATATACAAAGAGTACAAATCACACAGACCAGAAGCTCCTGAAGAGTTAAAAGCTCAACTTCCTGTAGCAATTGATTTTATAGAAAAAATGGGATTTAAAACAGCTAGTGAGGTTGGATATGAAGCAGATGATATTATTGCTTCTTTGGCTTGTGATGGTGTAAAAAAAGGCTTAAAGGTAAGAATAGTAAGTCATGATAAAGATCTGTATCAACTTATAAATGACGATATATTTATGTTTGATCCTATGAAAAAAAAGATTGTAAGTCGTGATGATTGCTTTAATAAATATGGTGTTTATCCTGAACAATTTACACAATACCAATCTCTATTAGGAGATAGTGCAGATAATGTACCAGGTGTAAAAGGTGTGGGGGCAAAAACAGCAGAAGCTTTGATACAAAAGTATGATAATCTTGATAATATATATGCAAATATAGAAAATATAGAGAAACCTAGATGGCAAAAACTTTTAAATGAGGGTAAAGAGATGGCTTATATAAGTCATCAACTTGTAACATTAGATAAAGATTTTCATGCTTTAGAGCATCTAGGAGATATATCTACTTTAGAGCTTCCAAAAGAGAATCCTATATTAAAAATAGCAGACACTCTTATGGAATATGGTATGAATAGAATTATAGATAAAGTTCATAAAGAGGGTTTAAACTACAAAACTTCTATACCAAAAGGTTATGATGAAACAAAAATTGTAAAAGTTGAAGAGAAGTTAAGTTGTGATTATGTTTTACTCAATAATTCTTCTGAATTCTTTGATATTCTTAAATCTATACCTAAAAATTCTTTAGTTGCTTTTGATACAGAAACAACATCTATAGATAGTTCAACTGCCAAAATAGTTGGATATTCATTTTGTTTTGAGATTAATTCTAAAATAGAAAAAGCTTATTATGTCCCTATTGGACATTTTTATTTAGGAGTTGAGGATCAAATATCATTTGAAGATGCAAAAAAAGGTATTATGCTTTTAAATGAATATAAACTAATAGTTCAAAATTTTAAATATGATAAAGAGATTATCAAAAATAATTTTGATTTAGATTTAAAACTTGAAGCAGATACTATGATAATGGCATGGTTGCTAGATAGTGATAAACCTGTAGGTATGGATAAATTAGCTTACAGGTTATTAAATAGTTACGAAACAATACCTTTTAAAAGTGTAGTGAAAAAAGGGGAAGACTTTTCAAATGTAAACTTAATAGAAGCTTGTAGTTATGCTGCTGAAGATGCTTTTATAACTTTAAAACTATATTTTAAAATAATAGAAAAATTTAAAGAAAATAATGAAGAGTATCTGCTTCAAATTGCCAAAAGATACGAGTTTCCTTTTGTAGAAGTTATATCAAATATGGAAAAATGTGGTATAAAAATAGATACAGGTTTTTTTGAAAAACTAAAATTAAAAAGTAGTGATCATTTATCTAAACTCACAAAAAAGATATATGAGTTAAGTGGTGAAACTTTTAATATCAATTCACCAAAACAATTAGGAGAGGTACTTTTTGATATTCTAAAACTAAACCCACCTAAAAAAACAAAAACAGGTTATAGTACAAATGAAGCAGTTTTACACAAAATTAAAGATGAGCATTGTGTAGTTAAAAAAGTTCTTGAATATAGAGAATCATTTAAATTACATTCTACATATATTGAACCTCTTTTAGAATTAGGACTAAAAAACCAAAATCAAAAAATACATACATCTTTTATACAAACAGGAACAGCAACAGGAAGATTAAGTAGTAAAAATCCAAATTTACAAAATATCCCTGTAAGAACTGATGCTGGAAGATATATAAGAGAAGGTTTTGTTGCAAAAGATGGGTATAAACTTGTAGGTATAGATTATTCACAAATAGAGTTAAGACTACTTGCACATTATAGTAAAGACCCAGCTTTAGTTGAGGCTTTTAATGAAGATAAAGATATTCATTTGCAAACTGCTATTAAAATATTTGGTGTAGAGGAAGCAAAAGAGAAAAGGAATATAGCAAAATCAATAAACTTTGGGCTATTGTATGGTATGGGTAGTAGAAAATTAGGTGAACAGTTAGGGATACCATCTAGTGAAGCTAAAAGTTATATAGATAGTTATTTTAAAAGTTTTGCTACAGTAAAAGAGTATTTACAATCTATTCAAGACAAAGCGATGGAGCAGGGGTATGTAAAAACATTGATTGGGAGAAAAAGAAGATTTGATTTTGAAAATGCAACAGGTATGTTAAAAGCAAATTATCAAAGAGAGTCGGTTAATACTGTATTTCAAGGAAGTGCTTCAGACCTTATAAAATTATCAATGATAAAAATAGACACTAAATATAAAAATGATGATGATATTAATATGCTTTTACAGATACATGATGAACTGATATTTGAAATAAAAGAGGATAAAGTTGATACAATATCTAAAAAACTAATATCTATAATGGAAGATATATACAAACTTGAAGTTCCTTTAAAAGTAAGTGTATCTATAGGAGATAATTGGGCGATGTTAAAATAATATTTTAATTTATATACTTAAAAAAATAACCTTTGACAAAAATAATTTTTTTTGCTATAATTGAAAAAATTATGCTTAGGTATGGTGCTATGATTAAAAAATTAAGAAAATTTAACAACATAACTTTATTATGTATTACAGATGATGTTTCTTGTAGAGAGTCTATTAAGGTGCAGTTTGCTGATGCTAAAAAGCTCATATTTATAGATAGTGTTGAAAATGAATTTTTAGTAGATGGTTCTTTTGATGTTTTGTTGATAGATTATGATGTTAAAAACTTCACGGAGATAATTAATAAAATAAAATTAGATAAACCATTGGTTCCTAGGATTATTTTTTTAAGAGATAGCAATGAGGATGATATTGCTAAGTGTATAAATACAGGTGCTTACTCAATATTGGCAAATCCAATTAATTTTGATGATTTAAGATTATCAATAATAATGGCATTAAACCAATCAAAAAGGGTAGATAAAATATCCCTAAAAAATGGTGTATATTATGACTCATATAGAGAAAAGTTTTATAATAAAAATGGGATTTTAGAGTTTACTAAATTTGAGTTTCAATTGTTAAAGCTTTTACATGATAATCATGGAAGAATAACATCTTACGATGAGATTCATAAAAAAGTTTGGAAAGATAAGAATATGAGTATTTTTACGATGAGAAATGTTGTTAATAAAATTAGAAATAAGACATATTATGAAATCATAAAAAATAACTCATCTTCTGGATATGTTATAGATAATTTAAAATAGGAAGAAAATAATGGAAGAACAAATTGTATCTAAAGATGATATGGTAGAGATGTTTTCTTTAGGTGTCTTAGAAGACAATGATAAAGGATGGTTATTGTATGGTCAAGAGATACAAATAATCGCACTACATGAAACGGATCCAAAATATATGAATGATGTAACAAATGCAAATTTTTATAAATTGGTACCAATTAAAAAATAGAAGGGATTTAAGATATGTCGCATTGTCCATTTTGCAAAAAAAAGATAGCTATGAGCAAAGCTTTTTGTTCAAGGAACTGTAAGGAAAATTATTTTCAACTTATAGCTATACAAATACCTAAATTATTCTTAAAAAGGATATATGTATTTTGCAACGAGGAAGAGAGAGAGAAAGAGATATTAGATTTTGCAAGTAGACATAACTGGAGACTTGATTTACTTAAAAATAAGATAGAAGATGAAGCTATAAAAATGGGTTATATTGATGATCCATTAGAAAATACTAAAAATTAATATTTTTAGTATTTTTTTTATAAACTAAAATATACAATAAACTACACAATACAGCGAAAACAAAAGATATAAGTATCCCCATTGTTAGCCATGAAGTTCCATATAAGAAGCCTAGTTGAACATCAGGTTGTCTAAAAAACTCTGCTATTATTCTAGCTATTGAATATAAAATTACATACAGTATACCAATTTGTCCATTGAATTGTTTTTTATTTCTCATATAAAACAGTATAATAAAAACAAATAATCCCTCTAAAATAGCTTCATATAAAGCTGAAGGATGTCGTAGAATTCCATCTACATATATACCCCAAGATACATCAGTTGCACGACCTACTAACTCCTGATTAACAAAATTACCAATTCTACCAAATATATACCCTAATGGTACAGATAATGCTGCAATATCAATCATAAACCAAAAACTAACTTTATATTTTTTACACCATAATAAAGATGATATAATAAACCCAGCTAATGCTCCATGATAACTCATACCTGAAATACCAACAAAACTACCATCTGTACTAAAAGGGTTGAATATTTGCCAAGGATGAGAGAGATAATAAGATGTATTTGAATCATAAAATAAAATATATCCTAATCTTGCACCCAGTATTACACCAATCTCAACCCACCAAATATAACTGTCTAAATTATCTTTTGATATATCTAAATTATCTTTTTTTATTATCCAATGAGCTGTATATATAGCTGTTAATAAGGCTAATGCATACATAATTCCATACCAATGAACAGAGATACCACCTAGATTAAATGCTACAGGATTGAAGTTACTATATATATTGTTCCAAAATTCCATTATCAATCTTTATAAAGCATCAGCTATTAGTTCAATTGGGTTTTTAAACACCACA
This sequence comes from Campylobacterota bacterium, assembly GCA_034723675.1. GTDB lineage: Bacteria > Campylobacterota > Campylobacteria > Campylobacterales > Arcobacteraceae > JAIOSF01. The sequence continues at coordinate 7,092 of JAYEPD010000172.1, read as the reverse complement.
TCTGTATCTGTTCTACCTAAACTATCTGTAATTTGCATACGACAAGCACTACATTCAGCACTAACTACAGATGCTTTTGTTTTATTTATCATAGCTGCTTTTTTAACACCAACTGCTTTTGCTATATGATACTTTTCACTTTGCATTGTAACACCACCAAATCCACAACATTCATTTGAATCACTCATCTCATCTATTTGATAATTTTGAGATATTAAATCTCTTGGTTCTTTAAAAACACCTTGCATCTTTTTTGCATGACAAGGGTCATGATATGTAACAATATCTGTTATATTTTTACCACTGTTTTTAAGTAACTCTTTAAGTTTAGTATTATTTTCAAGCCATTTCGTAGCCATTAAAACTTTTGGTGCAATTTTTGCTGCTCTTTTTTTCCAATCAGGTTGGTCATGAAAAAAATGTTCCCAATCTGTATTGATCATTGCACTACAAGTAGCTTCTGGTACAATGATAGCATCTACTTCATCAATAAATGTTTCAAAATATTTAATATTTTTTTTACTTAAGAAATTTACTGTATCAAAATCACCTGTAAAATATGCAGGTGCACCACAACACAATTGCTTTTTAGGGATAAATGCATCTATCTCAAGCTTTTCTAAAATATGAAGTAAACTTTTTCCTATATTTGTATATGCATAGTTACCCATACAGCCAATAAATATTGCTACTTTATTGTGCTTTGTAACTTTTTTATTGTTTTTATTATAAGTAATATTTTCAGGATATCTGTTTAAAAATGATTTTTTATCTGCAAAAGGTAAAGTTCTATCTTTTATCATCTCTATTGGAAGATTAAGTCTAAGTTTACCACTTTGATTTTGATGATCTATTTTTAGTCCACATGTTTGAAATACCCAACCCAATTTTGCCATAATATCCATAATAGTTCTATGTCTAAGTAAAAAGAAGAAAGCTTTTTTATACCAAGTTATCCCGTATTTTTTGGCTATATCTGAGCGAACCTGTTCAATTATCATATCTGTTGGTAGGTCATTTGGACACACTTCAACACAATTTGTACATAAAAAACAACTCTCAAATATATCTTTCGTATTTAAATCAAGATCTAAATCACCTCTTTTATAAGCTCCTAATAAATCTATAAAACCTCTAGGGGATGTAGTTTCATCTTGTGATACATTAAATATTGTACATACAGGTTTACATTTACCACACTTTATACAATCATCACTAACTTTTGTAAAATCAAATATATTATTCACTATATCAAGTTCTCCATCTGTTCTTCTAGTTGTAAAAATCTATCAACTTTATTTTCATATATATTATTTATCTCTTCTAATCTTGAACTTAATGTTGCTAAACCATCTTTTTCATAACATTTAGGATCCATCATACAGCTATTTAGCTCTTCAATTTTAAGCTCTAACTCCTCTATCTCTTTTGGTAAGTTATCATAATCTCTTTTGTCATTAAATGTTAATTTTGTTTTAATTTTTGGTTTTAATATTACTTTCTCTTCTTGTTCTTGCTCTTTAGAATTATTTTGCTTCTCTATAGTTTTGATATAATTCTCATCTTTTTCATCTTCTAAATACTCACTATATTTCTGATAACTCTCTTCAAGTAAACCATCACCTTTAAATATATAAAGTTTTTTTGCTATTTTATCTACAAAATATCTATCGTGACTTACAAAGATCAACGCACCTTGAAAATTTACAAGATAATTTTCTAAAATATTGATAGTGGGTATATCTAAATCATTTGTAGGCTCATCCATAATAAGTACATCAAATTTTTTTGTAAAGAGTAGGGCAAGTGCTATTCTGTTTTTTTCACCACCACTTAAAACACCAACTTTTTTTTCTAAATACTCTTTTGGAAACAAAAAGTTTTTCAAATATCCATATACATGCATATTTCTACCGTCATTTAACTCAACTCTATCTCCACCATTTGGACAAAATTGATGCATAATAGTTTGATGTTCATCTAACATCTCTCTATGCTGATCAAAATAACCAACTTTAAATTCGCCTTTTTTAAAACTTCCCTTATCTATTTTTAATCTTTCTAAAAATACTTTTAATATAGTAGATTTACCACTACCATTTGGACCAACTATTGCTATAGTGTCTTTTTGCAAAATTCTAGCTGTAAAATCTTTGATAAGAGGTTTGTTTCCAAGAGTTAAATAGATGTTATCTAGTTCAAATAGCATCTTTTTTTTGTTCTTTGTGTCTCCATTGTTGAAAGATTTTTGTTCTCTTTGAATATCTAGCTTCATTTTATTTATTTTTGCTGGATTTGATTTTACTTTATCTTTTAAAGCGAAATAGTTCTCTTTCCTTAAAACATTTCTTTTTCTTCGTGCTGTTACCCCATGCTGCATCCAATGTGCTTCATCTCTTAGCTTTGAAAGAAGATTTTCATGCTCTTTTTGAAGATGTAAAAGATTTTGTTCTTTTTGAAGTAAATAATCTTTATATCCACCTTTATATTTGGTAAGTTCACCACCTTCAATTTCAATAATGTTAGTCGCAACATTATCTAAAAAATATCTATCATGAGATATAAAAATCATAGTAAAATTTTCTTTTAAAAGTATCTCTTCAAGAAATTCAACCATATAAACATCAAGATGGTTTGTTGGCTCATCTAAAAGTAAAACATCTGGTTTTTTAAGAATTAAACCTGCTAATCCAACACGACGCTGCTCACCTCCACTTAAAAGTGATATATCTTTAAATTCATAACTTTTAAGATTGAATTCTTGAAGAACTCTTTGTATTTTGTTGTCTAAATCCCAAGCATTATGATGATCTAAATAGGTCATATATTTTGATTGTAATTGAAGAAGTTCTTCATTTTCAAAGTCTTTGGCTAAAAGGGCTGATATTCTATCATACTCTCTTTGTGCATGTTTTAGTTCTACTAATTGCTCCTCAATAGCATCTCTTACTGTTAGACCTGATTTAAATTTTGGTTGTTGATCTAGCATCTCTATTTTTAAAGATTTATCAATTGAAATCTCACCACTATCAGCTTGAATCTCTTTTGTTATTATCTTCATAAAAGTTGATTTACCTTGACCATTTTGACCTATGATTGCAACTCTTTGTTTATCTTGAAGATTAAAATTAACATCTTTTAGTATAACTTTTATATCATACTGTTTATTTATTTTTTGAAGATCAATTAATGCCATATATTCTTAATAATCTCTTTTCTTTCTCATTCTTGATAACTCTTTTTGTACAGATATATTAATAGCATCATTTGGTTCAAAGTCTAGAGAATAATTTCTATCTTCATAGTCAACACTATTTAAAACAATTTTAATAGCCTCAAGTCTAGCTTTATGTTTATCATCACTTCTCACTATATTCCAAGGTGCACTTCTTGAATGTGTTCGTTTTAGCATCTCGTATTTTTTTTGGGAAAACTCATCCCATAAATCTTGTGCTTGAAGATCAACCTCACTTAGTTTCCATTGTTTTAAAGGACTAGTTCTTCTACTTTCAAATCTCTCAAGTTGCATAGCTTTTGAAACACTAAAATAAAGTTTTACAAGAATTATATCTTGTCTTACTAAATCATGCTCAAAATTAACTACATCTTCCATAAATATCTCATATTGATGATCTGTACAAAAACCAAATACAGGTTCTACCATAGCTCTGTTGTACCAAGATCTATCGAATAATACAGTCTCTCCACCTGTTGGAAAGTGTTCAATATATTTTTGAAAAAACCATTGACCTTTTTGAGTTTCTGTTGGTTTACCAAGGGCTACAACTCTATAGTGTCTAGCATTCATATATCTAGTCATTCTACGAATTGCTCCACCTTTACCACTTGCATCTCTACCTTCAAAAAGTACAATCATCTTTTTACCAGTTTTCTCTAGGTGATTTTGCATCTTGATAAGTTCTATTTGGTAGTGTTTTAATTCTTGGCTATCATATATTTTTTGAATACCCTCTTGAAGTGTTAGTAAATCTATAGATTTATAATCACCTACTAAAGATTTTAGAAATTTTATCTCATCTTCCATCTTTGTATCACATTGTGTTTCAGCTTTTGGTACAATTGTTTTTTTTCTGATTAATTGTTTTTTTGAATTGCTAACTTCCCCATTTGATATGCTACTTTTATAATCTTCAAGTAATCCAAATGCTTTTAAATCAGTAAGATTATCTACTTTATCGTAACCTAATACTTTCATATATCTTTTTTTATTTAATTGAAATCTGGCAATATATTTTTTCCCAAATGTAGGATGGGTTATTTTAGATTTGTATAAACCAGTATATTCGGTTCTTTCAAAATCAACTAAATTCATCTATAAAGACCTTGCAAAAGTATTTTGTTTTTCCATAAGTTCTATCTCTTGTGAACCACTTATCACAACTTCTTTATCCTCGTTCGTACATTTTTGGGCTATTTGTTTTGGATAATTAACTCTATTTAAAATATGTTTGATACAATTGATTCTTGCTTTTTTCTTATTGTCACTTCTTATGATTGTCCAAGGTGCTACATCTGTATTTGAAGCCATAAGCATAGAGAATTTTGCTATAGTATATTTGTCCCACAGTTGTTGAGATTCTTTATCTACTGGACTTAATTTATATTGTTTTAGAGGATCTGTTTCTCTTTTTTTAAATCTTCTACCTTGTTCATTTTTAGAAACAGAAAAATAAAATTTAAGTAATATAATACCTGACTTTACAAGCATATCTTCAAACTGTGGAACCTCTCTTAAGAATTCATGATGTTCCTCTGGTGTACAAAATCCCATAACTGGTTCAACTCCACCTCTGTTGTACCAAGATCTATCAAAAAGTACTATCTCACCAGCACTTGGAAGGTGTTGTGAATATCTTTGAAAGTACCATTGTGTTGTCTCTTGATCACTTGGTTTTTCTAAAGCAACAACTCTTGCACCCCTTGGATTTAAATGTTCAGTTATCCTTTTAATAGTACCACCTTTTCCAGCAGCATCACGCCCTTCAAATATCATAAGAACTTTTAAACCTTGCTCTTTTACATGATTTTGAAATTTTAACAACTCTATTTGAAGCTGTGTTAACTCTTTTTCATACTCTAAAGTCTCTTTTTTAACCCAAATTTGTATTTTATTACCTTTTTGTTTTAGCTCTTTTCTTTTTCTGCTAAAATTATCAGGTTTATGTTTTTTATTTTTTGGTGTATCTATCTCTTCATTGTTTTTAAATTCTTCATTTATAATTGATCTATCTGTTCCCATGTTTTAGTCCTTAAATTTAAATTATTTTTTCATATATTTTGTTCAATCTTGCAATAAGTTTTACTTAAGATTAACAAAGAAATTACGCGTAACTTAAAGATTAAGAGCCATATATTAATATATTTTAAACTAAAAAATAGATACAAACTACTTTATGAGTTAAGCTATTTCCTTTAATCTTAAGTAAAACTTATTGTAAGATTGAACTATTAAACATTATAGCAAATAACTCTTATATTATTATTATAAGTATAAATTGGATAGAATAGCCAAATGAAAGATAATTATAGTTTCTTAAAACTCCCAAATAACATTAAAGCTTTAGATGTAGCTACAATTCTAGATAACCTATATTTTTATTCATATCATAGTAAGTATTTACAAAAAATACAAAAAACTAAAATTGATAAAGAGGACCCTCATTATATTAGCACCTATAGCAGTTTTATTGGAGAAGTTTATGAAAATATTATTTATGAACTATTATTAGATTATGCAATAAACAACAATGCAATTACAAGTTTTGTATTAAAAGGTCCTCATCAAGACAGATATGAAAATTTGAAAAGTGGTTTAATGATTGATAGAAATGATCAAATTGTATATAAAGCAGGTTATAAAGATGTGACTGAATTTGATGCATTGTTTTTTACCAAAGATAGTGTTTGGTTTGTAGAAAGTACAATTGTTAAAACAACTACAAGTCTAAGGAAAAGATTAAAGAAAAAGAAAGCATTACTTCAAATATTATTTCCTAAAAAAAATGTACATGCGTTAATCATACTAAGTAAAGGTGCTTTAGGGATAAATGTATTTCCAAAATATTGTAAAGTATGGGTAACAGATGTTTTAAGTGATGAAAAACTAATAAATAGTTTAATGAAAAATAATAATAGTGGCAAAAAATTTATCCAAAAATTTGATAAGAAATTGCACCATGCAAAAGATATTAAAGTTGCGATGTTTAAGTACTTTGATACTTTAAATTATATTTTAAAATCTATTAGAAAAGATAGTGAAAATATTTTAGATTTTAAATTTTTAAAAGATGAAAAAGTTTTAAAATGGTTTGAAATTTTTAGCAAGTTTTACATAGGACATCTAAATAGTACATCATTTGTTGAAGTTCTAAAATATAAAGAGGTCTCCTTAATAAGTGAAGATATACCATTGGAAAATATACAAGAGGATCAAATAGTAGTAACAATAGAAAAAATAAAAGAAAATTATGAATTAATTTACTATTTGAAAATAAATAATGGAAAACTTAAAAAACTAGAGGTTAAAGATAATAATTTAATAGTATCAAATAAAGATCCAAAAGGGTTCACAGCATCCGAGATAAAATATATGAAATTTATCTTTAAGAAATCATATAAATTAAATTCAAATGAGATAATAAAAATAGAGAGATCTAAACCTAAAGTATTATAGATTTTTAATGCTTTATTTGTTATAATTATTCCATATTCTAAATAGTTCGGGATTTTCCTATTTTTTTTGGGTCCGATACTGTTTTTATACGGTTATTTGTAATCATAGTTGTGTGTAGCTCTTCATCTTTTGGTTAAAGAATGATTGTTGCTCCTAATATTATGTTCATAACTGTAGCACTTTGGCTTTTAGGGCCACCTTTAGGTTAACGGCTATTTGGAATTTAAAGATACAAATAAATTTTAGGAATAAATTATATGAACATTTTAATACTTGGAAGTGGTGGTAGAGAATACTCTATTGGACTAGCACTTTCAAAAGAGATAGAAGAACATAATATAACTTTTTGCCCAGGAAATGGGGCAACAGATAAGTTAGGTGAAAATATAAATATAAAA
>JAYEPD010000171.1:0-26761 GCA_034723675.1 Campylobacterota bacterium | reverse complement strand
TATTCATACTCAAAGAGTTCGGATAATCTAACTGCATATATGCTATTGGTAAAAATATCACTATTGGATACTTTACAAAATAAAAAAAGAATATAAGTGTACCGTAAATTGTATTCAATTATAATCCTCTAAGTTGCTTTTTTACTTCATCTGTAGCCATAGTTATATTCCACGCTGGTTCCCATACAACTTCAACTTCTATATAAGTCCCATAATAATAGATAAAAGTAAACTAGAATAAGAAAATATAAGTGAATATAGATATATATCTTTATCTAGTCGAACTCTTGTCTTATAAATCACATATATTTGGTAAAAATATCTGTATATTTTGTATACATAGATATTTGTAAAATGTAGTGTAAAAAAGAAGAGTTTAAAGAATCAATAAAATTGATTCTTTAAAATTTATACTCTAATGATGGTTGTATATGTTCAAATAATTTGATTGTATCTTCTATCTCTTTTTTAATATCTGATATATCAAATCTATCATATTTTTTTATTGAGGGATATTTTTTGGTAATCTCTTCAAATCTCTCTATAACTATGTTTAAGTTATCTAAATCACTTATATCTATAATTGGTACATTATATTTTTTAAGTAACTCATGATTTTCTATCTCTTCTTTATCAGCTCTTTTAAAATAAACAGGACAATTTCCACTTGCTATTGATTCTATAACACTTTGAACTGATGAAGTTAATAGATATTTTGTAGATTTTATAGTTTCTATATAATCATCTTCCTCAATAATTTCACTAAAACACTTTGATAATTCATCTTCATTTCCTAAGAAAAAATAATGTCCTAAGAGAAGTGGTATATCTATTTTGTTACTTTTTTTAGCTAGGTCTAAAAACCAATTTGCATAATCATCATCTGCAAAAAATATAGCTTTTTCTTTTTTTATCTCTATTTTATCAAGATAAGTATCATCAACTATATCATTTGGTATGTCAGTTCCTACTTTATACAAATGTTTGCAAAACTCTTTCATATGAGACTGCATTGTATCACTAGCTTCACCACTATCATCAAAAATAAGCATATCTCCTCGCTCCATAACATGAGGTAGATTTCCAATTACATCAATACCAACACCTTTTTTAACTCCTAGCTGTGACTTTGCAAATGTCGCTGCCCTATAATCTGCTGTACAAAGTATAGGATCTGAAGATTGTAACATATTTGAAATAGCACTAACTCTTCTAACATTTTCCAAGCCAAAACTATGACCACTTTTTGCATATATATATAATTGCATCTATTTTCCTTTATTTGATGATATATAGCATAAGTTTATATCCTATTGCTACAGATATTATTGTACCAAATACATTTAAAACAATATTTAAAATACCGTACCAAAGATTACTATTAAGTAACATAAAACTTTCAAGTGCAAAAGTTGAATATGTAGTTAACGCACCTAAAAAACCTGTAATTATAAATGCTTTAATTAAATCAGAAGGGGTGTAAGTTATAAACAGTGCTATTAAAAATCCTATAAAAAAACTACCTACTATATTTACTATTAAAGTAGCAAGTGGTAATTCATGAGGAAAATACTTAACAACTTGTACCCCTACATAAAATCTACTAATAGCCCCAATAGCCCCACCTAAACCAACAGCTATGACTGTAGAGAGATTAAATGTCACTAGGTAACTCTTTTGCTAATATCTCTTTCATACTTTCTTCAATATCCTTATACCAATTTGTTTGTTTATTTGCTACAACTGCAGGTAAATATATAACTTTTACTATTCCACTTTCTTGTTTTAAGTTTTGTGAATCTAATATCTTTCTAGTTCCTACTATAACAACTGGTTGAACTTTAAGATTAAATTTTTCTGCAATAATTCTGGCACCTGCTTTAAATTTAATCATACTTTTACCATCTGTTCTTGTCCCTTCAGGAAATATACCTATAGGTCTATTTTTATCAAGTCTATCTTTACAATCTTTTAGAAGTTTAATCAGACTCTTTTTACTCTCTCTTTCAACCAAAATCATCTCAGGTGCTTTTGCTATATGCCCAAACCAAGGGATATTTGCTATCTCAACTTTTGATATCCATGCTAAATTTCTACTATGAAGATGTTCAAATAAAATTATGTCTAAAACAGATTGGTGATTCATAATCTGCATATTGGCTTCACTATCCTCTTTACCTTCTATGTGTATAGTGATACCTAACAGTTTCATCTGCATTTTTGCCCATCTTTGCCGTATCTGTTTACTTTTTGACTTAAACATATACATAAGTATAATAACTACAGATAAGGTTATTGCCATCTCTACTATTGTAAATATTGCTCTTAATTGTTTAAATATCATTTTTCTTTATCCATCCTATATTCTTATTTTCAAAGGAAACTTTTATAAAATTATCTTTAGTATTAATAATCTCTACTATATGTTTTTTTTCTAGTTTTTTATAAATAGTTGAATTTTTAGTTGGTAAAATGTACACATTTACACCCTCTTTAATTAATATCTTTTTATTTGGTATAAATAGATATGCTAAAATAACTATAAATATAGTTATAAATATAATATATCTATCTTGTTTAGTTATTAAAAATAATAATACGGATAAAAATAACAATACTCCACTAAATACCTGTTTATAAATAATCATACTACTATTATAAGGGTTTAAATCAGTTTGAGTACTAACTAACTCCTCTTCAAGTATTATAGGGATTTGTATCTTTATAAAGTCTTTCGCTACCGTGTTATAATATGTAAAGTTTATCTCTTTTATATGACTTGGTACCATCACATAATAAAATAGATTTTGGGAAGGATAATCTTGAGTTAAACTTATAACACCTTGCTCTTTATAACTATTTATATATGTATTTTCAAGATTACTATTTAAAGCTTTTATATTTATTGTTGTATGTAAAATATTATTTGTATATTGTTTGGTTTTAACAGTATGTATCTCTAAGTCTTTTGCAATTATATTTGAAAAAAGTTTTTGATTTATTGCTATTTTCTCATATTTTATTATAGGTGGTCTTATTGTAATAAAATCAATTAACTCTTCATCTTTAAAAAGTGCTACTGTTGCTGTTGGAAAAGTAAACTGTTTATCAAAAACTTTAAAAGATACTGTCGTATTATATTTACCATCTTTATCTTTAATCCAAGTTATATTTTTAGTTATAAGTTCGATATTCTCCTCTTGGGTAAAAGTGGTAACCACTTTATCATAAGTTGTATTCTCTTTTAAAATCATACCAGACATTTTTAGATCAAACTTCTGCCCTGTAAATACTCTTTTTGGATACGATTTATAATCAAAATACAACTCTTTAGGCTCAATTTGCTTTATATTATCTATATCTTCATTTGCAAAAACTAAAGAGTTATATAATAAAAAAGATATTAAAAATAAAAATTTCATCATATCCTTATATCTTGATTATTTTAGGAAACCTTGAAGCATTTTTACTCCATCATCACAACCAAGTAATGTTTCCATTGCTCTTTCTGGATGAGGCATAAGTCCAAAAACATTTTTATCTTTATTGCACACACCTGCAATTTGTTCTACACTACCATTTAATACTTGATTTATACCATCTTTATCACAATATTGTAAAAGTATTTGATTGTTAGCTTTTAACTCTTCTAAACCATTATCATCAATAAAGTAATTCCCATCGTGATGTGCTACTGGAATATCTACTATATCATCTATATTTAATTCACTTAAAAAAGTATTATCATTGTTTATAATTTTTAGATGATGATGTTTGGATATAAAATGTAAATTATCATTTCTTTTTAAAGCACCTGGTAATAAACCTGTTTCTGTTAATATTTGAAAACCATTACAGATACCTAAAACTTTTCCACCATTTGCAGCATAAGTTTTAACAGCTTCCATGATAGGTGCAAATTTTGCTAAAGCTCCACTTCTTAAATAGTCACCATATGAAAATCCACCAGGTGCAACTACTAAATCAGTATCACTAGGTAAAGTTCTCTCTTCATGCCAAACTATCTCAACTTCGGCACCTAATTTTTCAAATGCATACTTTGTATCATACTCACAGTTTGTACCTGGAAATTGTAATACTGTTACTTTAGCCATAATTATGCTTCTATAGTGATGTCGTAATCTTCGATTACAGTGTTTGCTAAAAGTTGCTCACACATTTTAGTAACTTCTTCTTTTGCTGTTACTTCATCACTACTATTTAGTTCCATAACAATTTGTTTCCCAATTCTTACATCTTTTACAATCTCCTTAAATCCTACTGTATCAAGTGTATGGTGAGCTGCTTTTCCAGCTGAATCTAAAACACCTTTTTTAAGTCCTATGTTAATTATTGCTTTCATTTATTACCTTATCTCTTTATTATTTGCGATTATATCACATCTTATCTTATTTATGTAATCTTGTATGGATTGTTTCATATCCACTTAAAATAGTATCTTTTATCTCTTGAGGTACATTAACTTCTAGTTTTTCACCTACATTTAAAACTTTTGATTTCTCTTTCCAGTTCTCTTGTTTACCAAAATCTCTTAATATTTGTTTATCCATTGAGATATAATTAGCCTTGTCAAAGTCCTCTTTTGATATAAACCTTGAGCTTTCAGGAGTCAATACTTCATCTCCTAGTACCCACTGACCATCTTTATCTACAAATACCTCAAATTTAGTATCAACTATAACGATACCATTTTCTTGTGCAAACTTCGTAAAATCTTTAAATAGTTTTTCTAAACTATTGATAATCTCTGGAAACTTTTCTCTTACAACTGCACTATTTAATGGCTCATCTTTTATACCTTTTGTAGTTGGTGTAAAAATTGGAGTATCAAATTTATGCCATTGAGTTAAATCTGACGACAACTCTAATCCATATGGATCGATTCCATTTTGACAAGCGTCATAAAGTGAACCTGTAAGATAGTTTCTAAATATAAACTCAAACTGTACTAAGTCACCATCAATTGTAGCCTCCAAAGGTTTACAAAGCTCCATCATCTGACATCTACTTGCTACACTTACACTACTTGGTACATTTTCATCTAATATAGCTGTTTTTATACCTGATTCTCTTGCAAATGCTGCACCATCATTTGATATAGCTGTTTGAGATACACCTTTTCCATCTATTTCTAGATTTAATGGTATATCAAATACAGAACACCTATCACTTCTTACAAGTAACACTTTAGCATCCTCACCTGGACAGGTATAAAGATCTGCATTTTTACCTATATAAAATAAGTTATATCCTAACTCTTCAAGTTCATTTATACCTTTTGTATCAGTTGTTTTTTTTGAGTCTGGCCAAAGTCCTAACTCTTTAATCTTTTTTATATCCATCTATTTTTCTCCTATTTATTCATCAATGTAAGTGATTTTAATATATCGACTGCTGTTTTGAGTTGATTGTCCTGCATCAACTTTTTATTAGTTATAACTTTTTTATTTTCTTTATCTTTGCCATCTTTATTTTTAGACTCTTTCTCTTTTTTATCTACAACTTTTGTAAGTTCTCCCTCAAGATGCTTTCTCATATTTGCCTCTTTTAGTTCAAATTCTGATTCTTTTTCAAACAAAACTTTTCCAGGATAAACTTCAATATCTGGTACTATCCCTTTAGCTTGAATAGTTCTACCACTAGGTAAATAGTATTTTGCAATTGTAAGTTTTATAGCTTCACTTCCATCATCTTTAATAGGTATAATTCTTTGAACACTACCTTTCCCAAAAGTTGTTTGACCAACTATAACTGCTCTTTTTAAATCTTGAAGCCCACCTGCAACTATCTCACTTGCACTTGCACTCCCACCATTTACAAGTACAACCATTGGTACATCCGTAACTGTTGCATAAGATGTTGCTTTAAACTCTTCATTATCTTTTTTATCTTTTCCTCTTTGAGAAACTATTACTCCATTATCTACAAATAAATCAACTGTATCTATAGCTTGTCCTAGTTGACCACCTGGATTATTTCTAAGGTCTAGAACTATTGCTTTTGTTGTTTTTTTATGTTCTTTGATAAACTTTTTAAGCTCTTTTGATATTTTCATATCCATAAAAGATGATACTCTTAAGTATAAAATATCATCATCGATTGTTTTGGCGTATACTGATTCTATTTTTATAGTATCTCTTATAATATCTATTTTTAAAGGTTTTGTTTCCCCTTTTCTTACTATTGTTATGTTTATTGGAGTTCCCACTTTTCCACGCATAATATCAACTGCATCTGATAAAGTCATATTCAATGTTGATTCATCATTTATCTTTAAGATAATATCTCCAGCTTCAATTCCAGCTTCATATGCAGGAGTGTCATCTATAGGGGATATTATAGTTAAAGCACCATCTCTTTTACCGATAACTATCCCTAGACCACCAAATTCACCTTTTGTTTCAACTTTCATTTGTTTGTATGATTCTTTATTTAGCATCGATGAGTGAGCATCTAGTTCGTGAAGTAGCCCATTTATAGCTTTGTCAACTATATCACTTAAATTCATATCATCTACATATAAAACTTCAACTGCTGCTATTGCTTTTTGCAGTTTTGTATATGATTCTAATCTTGTAGGTTCTTTCACCTCTTCATTGGCAAAAAGTTGAGTTGATAAGATAAATATCAAAGATAGTAGGATAGTTTTTTTCATATAAATGTAACCTCTTAATTTTTAAAATATTATATCTAAAAAAGGATATGAAAAATATTATGCTATAATTATAGTAATATATATTTTAGGAATACAATGCAATTTAAAATAGATGCTACAAGTGGAAGTGCCAGAGCCACTACAATGAAGATGGCACATGGAGAAGTTCAAACTCCTGTGTTTATGCCAGTTGGAACACAAGCTACTGTAAAGGCACTTGATCATAACGATATGTTAAATCTAGATGCACAGATAATATTAGGGAATACATATCATATGTATTTAAGACCAGGAAGTCAAACCATCAAAAAACTAGGTGGTCTCCATGGTTTTTCTAAGTTCCCAAATAACTTCTTAACTGATAGTGGTGGTTTTCAAGCATTTAGTTTACGAAAACTAGATGGTAAAAATGGCAAACCCAATCCTAATGGTATAACATTTAAGTCTCATATAGATGGTAGTTTACATCACTTTACCCCTAAAAGTGTACTTGATGCACAATATGATTTTAACAGTGATATTATGATGATACTTGATGATTTAGTCTCATTACCAAATACAAAAGAGCGTATTAAGTTATCTATTGAAAGAACAACAGCTTGGGCAGAAGAAGCTATAACATATCATATGTCGCAAAAAGAAAAAGGGATTGGTAACCACCAAAATATCTTTGCTATTATTCAAGGTGGTATCGATAAAGAGTTTAGAAAGATGTCGGCTGAGCAACTATGTAGATTAACTGATTATGATGGATTTGCTATAGGTGGTCTTAGTGTTGGAGAACTTAACAATGAGATGTATGATACTATAGAATGGACAACCCAATTTATGCCAAAAGATAAACCTAGATACCTTATGGGTGTTGGTACTCCTGAGGATTTAATAGAGGGTATAGATAGAGGTGTTGATATGTTTGATTGTGTTATGCCTACAAGAAATGCAAGAAATGGTACACTTTTTACATCATTTGGACGACTAAATATAAGAAAAGCAGAGTTTAAAGAAGATGAAAAACCTATTGACGAGAGTTGTAAATGTTATACTTGTACTAACTATAGCCGTGCATATCTAAATCATCTTTATAGAAGTGGTGAGATGACATACTTTAGACTTGCATCACTACATAATCTTCATTATTATCTAAATCTTATGAGAGAAGCAAGAGATGCAATAGTTCAGGGTATTTGGGCTGAGTTTAAAAAAGAGTTTTATAATAAAAGATCTAAATCTTAATCTAAAAGCTTCTTATTTTTACTATTTAGAGTAAATGCATTCATAGATCTTGATTTTTGATCTGTGTTTTCATCCGTTGTTTTTCCTTCATCTAATGCATCATTAAAATATTTTTCAACTGTTGCTGTAGGGTTTAAAAAAAGTATTGATTCATCGATGATAATTTGAAATATTGCATAAAGCGGTATAGTAACTTGTGAACCAAAATTTTCACTACCAAATCCTGTCTCAAATGTGATGAAACTTTCAGTTAATTCTGTACTTTCATAAGTGTAGTTAGCCAAAGTAAAAAGGGTAAATTTTGGAAATGAATTTGCTATTGATTCTGGTATTGTAGGTTCAAACTCTACAGCTTTAATATTTGCAGTTATTGAAAACTCTTCATCATTCTCCAATAGATACTCTATCACTTCAAATATTTGTCCCTCTACCATATGTTTATAATTTGTATCTTCTATTATATTAAATATCATCTGTTGTCCTTTTTGCATATAAATATATATTTATCATTGTTATTTTTACTATGTAAGTTTAATTTTACAATATCTTCTATAACAAATCCAACTTTTTCTAAAACTTTTGTTAATTTTTCATTATCGTAAAAATATTGTTCAATAGTTCCAGAACTTTTTTTATAGTTGCTATTAAGTTTATCAAAAACTGTCATATCTGTATATAATACATTCTCATTAAAATTTGCATCAATTGCTATAAACTTATCTTCTGCATCAACTACTAGAGTTCCTTGTGCTACCTCTTCAAATCCATATAAACTATTTATATCAAAGATTAAATATCCATCTTTATTTATAAGATTGTAACTATTTTTTAAAAAATTCTCTATATCATCATAAGGTATATAATTTATCACATCAAAAACAGCAGTTGCACAATCAAAATTACCTTCGATATCTTTTATATCTTTACAAATTGCATCTATACCTTTATTTTTTGCTATATCAATTTGAGTTTGACTAAGATCAGTTCCTAATGTTTTTATACCATTTAAATTTAGAATATCACAAAAATCACCTTGCCCACAACCTATATCTATAAGAGTATTTGGTTTTTTCTTTATAACAATCTCTAAGATGGTTTTATAAAGATATTCTACCTCTTCATCAAAGTCTAAATAACCTTCAATTGAAGCGTATAAATCAAGTGTTTTCAAGCTTTTCTCTTAAGTCTAATATCTGTTTTTTCTTATTGTAGTATGAATTTTTATTTGCAATTAAATACACACTAGAGTTCATAATTGTATCTGCAACTTCTAAGCCATTTTGTTTCATAGTTTCACCTGTTTCTACAATATCTACTATACAATCACTAAGTCCAACAAGAGGTGCTAACTCTATAGAACCATAAAGTTTCACTATATTTACAGCCATAGCTTTACTCTCAAAAAATCTTTTTGCTATGTTTGTATGTTTTGTTGCAACTGTTATCTCTGATCTATTCCAATCTATTTTTTCACCAGCTTTTAAACCTATAGAAACTTTACATTGACCTATTTTAAGATCAAGTAGTTTGATAAGGTCATATTCTTTCTCTTCTAATACATCAAGTCCAACTACACCTAAATCAGCTGCACCATGCATAACATAAGTTGGTACATCTTGATTTCTTACATTTAAAAATGTAAATCCTGCTTTTTTTAATATAAGTTTTCTATTCTCAAATACAAATTTTTCACCAAATACTTTTTCAAATTTTTCCAAAGTTTGTTCAGCTATTCTACCTTTTGGCAAAGCTATTGTTAACATCAATTTTCCTTTTTAATCATCTTGTTTATATATTTTTCCATACTATTAAATATCAAATTCTTTTTATATAAAGATGGTATATCTTTAAAATATTTTTTTATGATACTTTTATCTCCACCTGTAAAATATACTTTTAATTTATACTTTTTATACTCTTTCATAATAGGTAAGGCTATGGAGTTAAATATCGCATAATTTATAGCATCATTTGTCTTTAATGGAATTTTATCTAAATTTATATCTTTTTTAAAGTCAAAAGATAGTTTTTTTGATATATTTGGATAAATTCTTTTATAAGCTTCAATTCCAGGGAGTATAAATCCACCTTTATGTTTACCCTCTTTCATTATATCAACTGTAATAGCACTACCTATATCTACGATTATACCATTTTTGATATAGCTGCAAACCATTTGTCTATCTATACCCATACCTTCATAAGAAGTTTCAAACTTTATACTATTTTCTATATTTATAGCTTTAGGATATTTGTCAAGTAGTTTCTTTGTTGCTTTTTTATTTACACTTATAAAATAGATATCTTTTTTATAATTAGATAAATCTTTTAAACTCTCTTTTGTCCCTATCTTAAAACTCTCTTTTGGAGTTTTAAAATGAAAAGTAGTATTTCCTATATCACATAAAATCATTTGCTATCCAAACTTATATATTTTGCTATCATCTTCTAAAGTTACTTTCATTTTCTCTTGATAGTTCTATTTGCTCAATCATATCAATAACTTTTTTATAACTATTTATAAAATACTTTTTAAATAAAGTATAATTACCAGTTTCATAGTAAGTTACTATAGATTTCAGATACTCTTTCACACTCTCTTCATCTGGAATATATATCATATTTAATGTATCTTTTAATACTACATTTAGCATTAATCTTGCAGTTCTTTTATTGCAATCTGTAAAGTATTGTAGATATGCTAAGTTATTATGGATATATAAAGCTTTATTAAATGGATTTGTAATTGTATCACTTATCTTAAATAAGTAATTTAATTCATCTTCTAGTTTCTCTTTTGTAGCTAATGGTATATAATTGCATCCTGTAATTGTAACTTCTTTATCTCTTGGTGTTGCCCTTTGATTATGAGCTACCATTTCAGCAGATAAAATATAATGTAAATCTTTTAAAGTTTGTTTAGATGGTTTTAAATCTTCTGTTATAAATATCTCGTAAGCATCTCTTAGATTTAAAATCATTTTTGCATCACTATATTTTTTTCCACCTGCTGTTCTTCCATATTCTATTAAAGCTTGAGTATCTAGTTTATCGTAAGTGTTACCTTCAATAAGTGCTGATGTATGGATAAAATCTAAACCAAATTTATCTATATAGCTTTTATTGTTCAAAAACTTTTCTAATGAAACTTTCTCATTTAACTCTTCTAAAAGTTTTATTTCATTTGGTGTAAATATATCTGTATTATCTAAATAATTAGGATTATAAGTTATCATTTGCTAGTTCCTTTTTTACTCTATAATTTTAACTTCAAGTTACCATCTATAGTTGGCTCTTGTATTTTCATATCATCCATTTTATATGATTCATCTTTAATATTTGTATAAACCTCTCTATAGATATCATTTATATTGGTTTTACCTTTTAAAAGTGATTTCATAACAAAATATGAAAAAAGTCTATGCCCTTTCTCTTCATACATATTTGAGTATTGTTTATCTTTACCTGCAGTTAGTACTACCATCTTAGACTTGTTAAAAGTTACTTTCTTAGGAACTAATCTTGAAGCAGCTACACCTTTTATGACACTTTTCCCATCTGTTGCACCACTAAAACAACTATCTACAAATGCTACTACTTTTGAAGCTTTACTATCAGAATATAATAAATATAGTATTAGAGCATAGTGTGAACTATATGATGATGTCTCTTTAAATTTATTTTTAATTTCTTGTTTTACTAATTCTAAATTATCTTTATTTTCTTTTAACAATTTATCTATTTGTGCTTTTATTATAAATAATTCTTTATTTATAACCATCGATGGTGATTCTTCACTTTTAAGCTTAACAATTACACCTACTTTTAATTTATTTTCTAACATTAATAACCTTTGTATTTATGTCATAATCACTTACATCATCCATCAAACCCATCCATCTCATCTTCCAAAAACTCTTCTATCTCTTCAATACTTGGTAGATTTATCTTATATTTTGATACAAAAAGGTTATTGTCAAGTCCTGCTGTTGCGTATTCTACTTTTGTATTGTTTTTATTTGCACACAGTATCAATCCTATTGGTGGATTGTCATCTTTATCGACTATCTCATTTTTATAATAATTTAGGTAGAAATTCATCTGCCCAACATCTGCATGGCTAAATTCTCTTATTTTTAAATCTATAAGAATATGACATTTTAATATTCTATGATAAAAAACTAAATCTACTCTATCGTGTTCATTATCTATTGAGATTCTTTTTTGTCGTGCTTCAAAACAAAAACCATTTCCAAGCTCTAGTAAAAAATCTTGAAGATGATTTAAAAGTGATGATTCCAAATCATTTTCACTATATTTTATTTTCTCTTCAAGTCCTGTAAACTCTAAAATATATGGGTCTTTTATGATTTGCATAGGAAGTAGGTTTTCACTACTATTTTGTATAGTATCTATCATCTGTTTTTTATCGATACTTAAACCTATTCTTTCATAGGTTTGAGAATTTATCTGTCTCTTTAGTTCTCTTACACTCCAGTTTCCTTTAATAGTTTCAATCTCGTAAAATGCTCTTTTCAAATCACTATCTAATCTCATATATTCTATAAAATGGCTAAATGTTGATACTTGCAAAAGTTTACCAATAGATATCTCTATAGATTTTCCAGACACTGTCTGGAATTTTTTATTTTGAAGATTGAATTTTCCAGACACTGTCTGGCTTATTTGTGGATAGTATAAATAAAATTGCTTAAAAGAGTGTAAATTACTCTTCGACATACCTTTTATATGTGATAAGTTTTTAGATATATTTTCAATAAGTCTATCACCATATTTTGCTCTATCTTCACCATTTTGTTCATATTCAACTATATAATATCCTATAAGCCAATTTCTTAAGACTAAATTTTTGCTTACACTTTTAAGAGTTTCTTGTTGTACTGAAGTATGTATTGTATTTATTTTATCAATTAAAGTTTGTAAAGTTGTTAAATCATTCATTTGTTTACCTTTAATATCTTAGATACTATTGTACAATCATTTATGATAGATAATAAGTCACTAAATTGTAAATCTTTTGTTTTATCTTGAGCTAATAATTGATGAATAAATAATGACAATAAAATAAACTGTTTCAATATATATTTCCTTAATTTATAATTTGATTATACCTAAATAGATTTAATGAATAGTCTATTTTATATCTCCTTATGATTTAAAGGATGAAACTTTTTTATCGTTTCTTTTAAATGGTGTTGTTCTATATGAGTATATATTTGTGTTGTTTCTATGTTACTATGCCCCAACAATTCACTAACAACCATCAAATCAGCACCTCCAAGTATAAGTGAAGTAGCATATGAGTGTCTAAACACATGAGGAGATACATCAAAGTATTTTTTACATATTTTATATATAGTTATTCTACTTAAGTGGTCACCTTTATAGTTTATAAATATATGGTCACTCTTATGTTTTCTATTATCAATATAGTTATTTAATGCATCCATTGCTACTGTAGCTATTGGAACTATTCTTTGTTTACTTCCTTTTGCATAAAGCACTTTTACCCAGTTATCTGATATATCATTTTTCTTTATGTTTATAAGTTCACTAACCCTCACACCTGTTGCATATAAAAACAGTATGATAGCATAGTCTCTTAAACCTAACTCAGTAGTTTTATCTATGAGTTCAATATTATTTGATATATCTTCATCACTTAGATATTTTGGTAAGTTTTTTGGTATCTTTGCATATGCTGTTTTTGTTTTAATATTTGTATCAAAAGTATCATTGCAAAAGTTATAAAAGCTATTTATACTACTTAAATGCCGATTTTGGCTTCTTGGATTTTTTATATCTTTTAGATATTCGATTAAATCTTCACTTGAAGCTGTTAATAGTTCTTTATCTAAACTTTCTAAATAGAACTCATAACTACTAAGATCACTTATATAAGCTTCTATTGTATTTGAAGATAAAGCTTTTATGATAGTTAGATATTCACTAAAAGCTTCAATTAAATTTGACATTATTTTAAGATGATATATTTATCTTCAAAGTATATTTTATCGTCAATAGAAATAACTTTTTCATCTTCATCAAAATAGAAATCATATACTTCATCTTTCTCTAGGTTTTCATCTAACTTTATAAGAAATTTTTCTGATTCTAAAGCATAAAGAGATGCTCCAAAACCTATTGTATGAAACTTTGCAAATTTAAATTTTTTGCTATTTAATCTTTTAAGTTCTTGATCAAACTTTATAATCTCTCCATCTAAAGTAGATAGATATATATTTTCATCTTTTATAACTACATTTTTAATACTTAGTGTTTCAACTTTTGTTCTACCATTTATAAAACTAAATATTTTATTTGGTGTTGCAGCTATCAAAGTTTCACCTATTGCTTCTAAAAATATAATATTATTTATATCTGAATTTGGGTCAATGTTTATAGTTCTACTTATAGTTTTTTTATCTATATCAACTATTGTAACTTTTCCATCTAAAGTTGGAAATAAAACTATTGTTTTAAGAATAATAGGATTTGTTAATTTCACATCATTTATCAATGACTTTTTCATATACTCTTTAAATATTATTTTATTAATCTCTGTATCATAAATAACAATTGAATTATCTATAAAAACTAATGCTAAAATATTTTTATCAATAGTTGCAGATACAATATTTTTATCAAATTTTATAGGATTGTTATCTATATTTAAAATTGCTTCATCATTTACACTTAAAACTTTTCCATCACTTTTATTTACAAAGAAAAATCCAACTTTGAGTTTTTCATTTGATATACCCTCTTTTGATATATATCTTCTATCTTCTAGTGTAGCACCAACACTATTATAATCAACAATATTAGAGTTTATATTTTTTACTTCTATATTGCTATTTTTTGTTATTTCAGGTTCAAAGTATTGTTTGGAACTACAACCACTATATATAAATATAGTAGTTGTTAAAAGATATATTAATTTTATCACTTAAAAACTACTTCGTAAGTAAAAAATGACTTAACATTTTTGCAAGTTCTATCACACCTGATTTTTCATCAATTTGTTTTAATGTAGCCTTTGCATCACTATATTTTCCATTTTGTGTTTGAATTAATGCTTTATTAAACAGTGCGAAATCTTTTAATAAAAAATCTTGTTTTTGAGAAACTGTGGTTATTGAAGATATACTATTTTTCTCTATAGCTTTAGTATATGATGATAACTCTTTTATAAACTTTATATCAGTTGTAGTTTTTTTATCATGTGAAAACATTGCTAAGTGATAAAGTTTTTTACTATTTTCTTTTAAAAATATTGCAGCTTCTTTGTCATCTTTATCTTTTAACAGTTTATTAAATGCCTTATTTGTTTCTATTGTATTTTGCATTTTTACATAACTAGACATATAGTATCCAGCAGTGGCTACTACTATTAATACAACAGCACCTATTAAAGCTGTTTTGTACTTTTTATAGAATTTTTCAAGTTTAAAAAAACTCTCCATAAAACTCTCTTCTGCACTTATCTCTTTTTTTATATAATCTACATCTTCTTTTAAACTCATATTTGTACCTTATTATTGTAAAATGGTCGCTATTATATCTAAAATAATTTAATACAGAATTATTCTACAATATGTCCTACAAATTTAGACATATTGTCAAGTATCTTTCCACCTTTTCTAAAACCTAATCCACAAGCTTCATAAGCATAAAATACCCCTGCTTGATACGACTCACCTTTTGAATCTGCTGGAAACTCTACATACTCTTGATAAACAGGCTTGAAGTTTTCATACTCGCCCTCTGTTTTCATCTCTAGTGAATTATCATCATTTACAATAGCTACATTTGCACCCTCTCGTCCAAAACATGGTTTTTCAACTTGCTTTGTATTCTCAAGTGGTTCAAATGATGTTTCAAGAAGTAGTGGATGATTTGGATATAGATCCCAAAGAATTTTTAATATCCCTTTTGATTGAAATAGTAAAGTATAAGCAGGATTAAAAATAATCGCTTTTTGGTTATTGATAATCTCAGTTAAAATTACAGCTAACTCACCCTCATCTATTGCTATATCTTCCCAAGGGATAAGTTTGAACCAAAATTCATATAGCTTATCATCTTTATTACTTATCCCATCATCACTAAACTGAACATCTTGTATATGTGTAAACTCTGTTTCATACCCTGCTTCACTTGCTATATGTTGAAGAAGTTTTGTCGTATGCTCCTCTTCATCATTTCCAGCAACTGATGAGAAAAGTATTTTCCAGTTTAACTTTTCATAGTGTTCTTCAAATTTTTCTATATCACTATCTAAAGTAACAAATCTTTTAAAATTATCTTTTAAAGCTTCATATAAAGAGTTAAATTGACTTGATTCTTCAAGGTTATTGAACTTTAACATTGCCCATTGAATAATTGCTGTTTCAAATAATGCTGTTGGTGTATCTGCATTGAACTCTATAAGTTTTATAGGCTTTCCATCTATACCACCTGCAAGATCAAATCGTCCATATAGATGCCAGTGAACATCATCTTCCCAAGATTTTTTGATAATCTCAACTAGGTTAAAAGGGATATCTAGCTCATGAAAAAGGTTGTTTTCTATCACATAATCTCCTGCCTCACAAAACATATCATACAGTTCATTTGTAGCTTCATAATATGCACTTGCTTCTTCTTGGGATATAACAACTACTTCATCACTCACATAAGGGGTATTATCTATGTCAGTATGCCATGAAAAGCCTATAGATTCTAAATATTCTATTGTTAATGGTTCTAGTTTTTTTAAATACATATCATCATCCACCAAAAAAACTACTTCTAGAGCTAGAAGATTTACTACCACCAAAGAAACCACTTTTTTTAGAACTACTTGATTTATTTGAAGATGCTGTTTTTGCTTTGTTGAAGCTATTTACACTTTTTGAATAAGTAGATGGTGATTTGTAGTTTGTTCTTCTTTGACTTTGATAGTTGCTATTATTGAAAAGTTTATTTCCTATATATGCACCTATCATAGCACCCGCAGCAGATGCAAGAAGTGTTTCACCTAAACTCATTCCCCCACCACTTATAGAGTCTTGATTTGGATTTGTTAGATTTGATGTACCATTATCAATCTTTCGTGCCTCTTGTGCTACTAATTGATCTACTTCTGCTTTTGATAATATTCTCTCATTTTGACCATCTCTTAAAACAATAGTAGTTTTAGAACTTGGATATTCATCTACTATTTGGTATCCACCTTGTTGTGTTTTTTCTACTATTACAAAAGCACCTTGTTTTTGTGAAGCATTTGTTATAGTATCATTGTTTTGTGTATTTGTTGACTTGTCTTCACATCCTGTAAAACTTGTCATAAGAACAGCACCCATTCCACCTACGATTGCAAAATTTGATATTTTTTTTATGAAATATTTTTTTTTCATTAATTCTCTTTATTTTTTTCTAATTATGCCATAGTTTTATAAAGTTGTGTATATTTTTCAACATCTTCTCTTGAAGGTTTTCTTCTACATGACATATAACACTGTTCACCTTTTTCATTAGTAAAAGGATAAATTGTCGCAAATACCCAATAGTATCCGTCTGATTTAGTTGCATTTTTAACAAATCCTTGCCAATCTTCACCTCTTTTTACTGTACTCCAAAGATCTTCAAAAGCAGCTCTTGGCATATCTTTATGTCGTACTATATTATGTGGTTTTCCCATTAAGTCATCAAGTTTATACTCTGCAACTCTACAAAACTCTTCATTTGCAAAAATGATATTACCTCTTGAATCTGTTTCACTTACTAAAAAAGCATCTTCATTTAAGATTGTTTCTTGATTCAACGACATTATCTCTCCTTATTTTTTAGATTTATATTTATTGTCACAATTTATTTCACATATATCATTTAAAGACTTAAACACCGTCTCAATATTTTTTTCAACACTACTAGCTGATGCAAATAACTGTCCATTCTTATAACCACCTGCATGTAAGTCAGCTACATCCTGTGTCATTGTATGTACATTTTTATGTGCTAACTTTAGTGTTTCCCACTCTTTTGTATTTGCAAACTCTTCATTTTCATGATTGTCTATCCATTTTCCCAACTCACATTGATGGTGATTTTTTAATTTTATTTTTGTACCGTCACCAGATTTTTCAAATGCGTCATTTTTAAATACAATATGATTTAACTTCAGATTAGATGTATCAAAAACCATACCCATATCACATACCATTCTTTTACAATTTTTATCAAACGATGTTCGATCTATTGCTATTTGAAGTTGTGTTGCTAACTGCTCGTTTCCTTTTGCCATCTCACTAATAGCACCTGCTTCATTTGCATTTTGTTGTGTTGCACTATCAAGAGATGCTATTGTGTCGTTTATTTGTATCATCGATTCTTGTTGCTCTTTACTTGCACTTGCTACTAAATCTATAAGTTTCATTGTACTCTCTACATTGTCATTTAACTTACTATATCCATCTATCATATTTGATGAGATTGTTTTTCCCATCAATGCTTTTGTTCTAGCAGACTCAACTAAATCTTTTATCTCTTTTGCAGCTTCGGCACTTCTACTTGCAAGGTTTCTTACCTCTTGAGCAACTACTGCAAAACCTTTTCCTGCTTCACCAGCTGTTGCAGCCTCAACAGCAGCATTTAAAGATAATATATTTGTTTGAAATGCTATTTGATCTATAACAGTGATAGCCTCACTAATCTCATCAACCTCATTAGTGATCTCTTCCATAGCTTTTACAGTTTGATTTGCTAGGTCTTTTCCACTATTTGTTGATGCTGTTAAATCTTTTGCGTAACTTTCCATTTTTATAGTATTTTCTGTATTGTTAACTATTGTAGTTGTAACCTCTTCAATTGCTGCTGCTGTTTCCTCTAAAGATGCTGCTTGTTTGTTTGAGGAGTTACTTAAATTATCTGAAGATGTTGTTAAATTTTGTGAACTATGAATAAGTCTTTTTGTAGAATTATCTATAACAGCTAATAATTCAGATACTGTACTACCTGTAACTTTTACACCCATAAGTATTGAAGACATCAATCCTGTAAGACCTTTAATTTTTGGTACTTCATAATCAAATCTTGAATTTCCATAAGCAATAAGTACATTTGACAACTTTGTAAGATTACTTGAGCTTCTCTCTATCATACT
The DNA here is from genome assembly GCA_034723675.1 of Campylobacterota bacterium. Classification (GTDB taxonomy): domain Bacteria; phylum Campylobacterota; class Campylobacteria; order Campylobacterales; family Arcobacteraceae; genus JAIOSF01. The sequence goes on along the minus strand of JAYEPD010000171.1, from coordinate 7,685 downwards.
ATTTAAAACAGAAACTAACTCTTTCACCTCATTTGAATTTGCTTTTCCTTTTACTGTAGTGTTGTACATACCTGCGTTAATTTTTTCAATTATAGCTTTTGTCTCATTTATTACAATTTTATCTTGCTCTATACCTTTTTTAATATTGTCCATATATTGATTGAAAAAGTTTGCTATCTTTGCTGTTTCATCATTGTTTTTTAATTCTATCTTATCTGATTTATTCCCTTTAGATAAATTTTCCATTGCATTTTCTAAAGTATTTAGTGACCTTATTATCCCTCTTGAGATAAAGAAACTTATAGTTATAACCATTAAAGATATTATTGCAATAAGTATCAAAACTTTTATAATTAAAGAGTGTAATTCAGATTTAAAATGTTTTGATATTAACTCCTGCTTTGCTTTAATCTTCTTTAGTTTAGAGATAACTTCACTCTTCAACGGTCTCCATGCTTTTAATAGTTCATCTATATTCTCTGGAGGTAAATATTTATTTTCATTCCCATAAGTGATTGTTCTTTGAGCCACCTCTTCAAATACAGACATATTGTTTGTTTTTTCATATTTTAATTTTTCTGTAAACTCTTTTACCTTATCTAAACCATCTTGTGCTACATTTAAAGGCTTTATAGAATCAGGATTAAAAGCATATACAGATACTGATGAGTTTGTTAAAAGTCCACCTATTAGTATAGACTTATAAACACTCACTTTAACCGATAAGGCTTTTGACTCATCATAATGTTTCTCTAGCGTTGCAATAGAAGTGTATGATACAATTGATAAGATTATTAATCCAAGTACCACAATCGCTGCATTAATCTTGAGTTTTGATTCAATTAACATATTTGTAAACATAATTTGCCTTTTTATATAAATATGACAATTATGCCATTAAATAACTAAAATAATAATTAAAACAAGAGACTACAATGAGACTTGTTTATTTAATTAAAAATATATCAATTGTTAGATATAATCGCGAAAATTTAAATAAAAATAAAATCAGGAGAATTTAAATGAGAGACATTAGAAATATTGCTGTTATCGCACATGTTGACCACGGTAAAACTACACTTGTTGATGAACTACTTAAACAATCAGGTACATTTGGTGAAAGAGATGAAACTGAAGATAGAATGATGGATAGTAATGATATAGAAAAAGAGAGAGGTATTACTATCCTTGCTAAGAATACTGCAATAGATTATAAAGATACAAGAATAAATATCATAGATACTCCAGGCCATGCTGACTTTGGTGGAGAGGTTGAGCGAGTATTAAAGATGGTTGATAGTGTACTTTTACTTGTAGATGCACAAGAGGGTGTTATGCCACAAACTAAGTTTGTTGTTAAAAAAGCATTGGAGATTGGTCATAGACCAATTGTTGTTGTAAATAAGATTGATAAAGATGCAGCTGAGCCTGATAGAGTTGTTGATGAAGTATTTGACCTATTTGATCAAATGGGTGCAACTGAAGAGCAACTTGAGTTTCCTGTAGTTTATGCTGCAGCTAAAAATGGTATCTCAAAATTATCTTTAGATAGTGACAATGAAACAATGATCCCTTTACTTGATATGATTTTAGAAGAGGTTCCAGCTCCAACAGGAGATGATGAGAATGGTCTTCAACTTCAAGTATTTAACCTTTCTCATGATAACTTCATCGGAAAAATTGGTGTTGCTAGAATCTTCAATGGTACAATTTCTATGGGGGAAAATGTTACTTTAGTGAAAGCTGATGGTGAAAAACTTAATGGTAGAGTAAGTAAACTTATCGGATTTAAAGGTTTAGAAAGAGTAGATATTAAAAAAGCTGGTCATGGTGATATTGTTGCTATTGCTGGTTTTGAAACTATTGATGTTGGTGATTCTTTATGTGACCCATCAAATCCAATGCCTCTTGATCCTTTACATATTGAAGAACCAACTTTATCTGTAACATTTGCAGTTAATAACTCTCCATTAGCTGGAACAGAGGGTAAGTTTGTAACATCTAACAAAATCCAAGAGAGACTTGATGCTGAGATGAATACAAATATCGCTATGCAATATGAAGCAAAAGGTGAAGCTGCATTTGAGGTGAGAGGTAGAGGTGAACTACAGATCACAATACTAGCAGAGAATATGAGAAGGGAAGGTTTTGAGTTTTCTATCTCTAGACCAGAAGTTATTGTTAAAGAGATTGATGGTGTTAAGTGTGAGCCATTTGAGCATCTTGTTTGTGATGTTCCTGATGAATTTTCTGGTGCTGTTATTGAAACATTGGGTAAAAGAAAAGCAGTGATGTCAAATATGGTTCCTATGGGTGATGGACAAACTAGAATAGAGTTTGAGATACCTGCTCGTGGACTTATTGGATATAGAGGTCAGTTCTTAACTGATACAAAAGGTGAAGGTGTTATGAATCATTCATTTTTAGATTTTAGACCACACTCAGGTGCTGTTACAAGCAGAATGAATGGAGCATTAGTTTCAACTGAAAAAGGTGAAGCTGTTGCATTCTCAATTTTCAACTTACAAGATAGAGGTATAATGTTTGTATCTCCACAAGATAAAGTTTATGGTGGTATGGTTATTGGTGAACATGCAAGAGCAAACGATCTTGATGTTAACCCTGTAAAAGCTAAGCAACAATCAAATGTAAGATCAAGTGGAGCTGATGAAGCTATCAAAATCATACCTGCTAAAGATATGTCTTTAGAACATGCTTTAGAGTGGATTGAGGATGATGAGCTTGTTGAAGTTACACCAGAGAATATAAGACTTAGAAAAAGAGAATTAGACCCTGGTTTAAGAAGAAGAGCTGAAAAAATAAAAAAAGATTTAAAATAGATATTGAAAGATGAATTTTCAGTAAATTCCACATGCCCTTGTGGCAGTGGAGATAAATACAAAAAATGTTGCCAACCTTTTCATAAAGGTAAACTTCCAAAAAATGCACTTGAACTTATGAAATCAAGATATACAGCATATAAACTAGGACTTGCTGATTATATTATAAAAACTACACATACATCAAATAAAGATTACAATAAAAATACACAAGAGTGGAAAAATGATATTTTAGGATTTTGCAAAGAGTGTGAATTTAAAAAACTTGAAATAATAGATTTTAAAGATGATAAAAATACACCAACGGTATCTTTTAAAGCATCTATCATATGCAATGGTAATGATTGTAGTTTTACAGAAAAAAGCAGTTTCAAAATAGAAAATAAAAAATTATGCTATTTTGATGGGTAAATTTTAGAAAACTTATAATATAATAGTGGTAGTTAAAGAAGAAAAGGAAAAAAATGCAAATTTATGTAGGAAATATGAATTACAGAACAACTGAAGATATGATAAATGAGTTATTCTCTGCTTATGGTGAAGTTGAATCGGTAAAACTTATTAGTGATAGAGAAACAGGTAGAGCTAAAGGTTTTGGTTTTGTAACAATGAATGACGATGCAGCTGGTAAAGAAGCTATAGAAGCATTAAACGAAAAAGAATTCGATGGTAGATCACTTAGAATTAATGAAGCAAGACCAAGAGAAGAGAGACCAAGAAGACAATTCTAGTCACCTTTTCCATATATTAAAGGTACTCTCCTTTAGTATATTTTTCAATTATCTCTAGTATTAACTAGAAATTTCAAGTTTTATTTTAATGATACTCTTTTAGTAATATATACTAAAGTTTTACCATCTTTCTTCTAAGATATGCTATTTTTGTTTGAAGTGGTAGATGTTTTGGACAGGTGTCATCACAACCCATCAAACTCATACAACCAAACACACCTTCATCATCACCAATGATTTCATATATATCTTCATCTGTTCGTAAGTCTCTTGGATCTATTGCAAATCTTGCCATTCTATTTAATGCAACTGCTCCTTTAAATCCAGACCTCATCCTTTTTGTACCACAAGCACTTACACAACAACCACACTCTATACACCTGTCAAGTTCAAATATCTCATCTGCCAAATCTGGATCCATCGGTTTTTCAATATTACTTATGTTAGTTTGTATATTTGTATGTATCCAGCTTTGTATATCTTTACTCATATCTTTCATCCAAGATGCTGTATCAATGGATAAATCACCAATAAGTTTAAATATAGGCAATGGCATAAGTGTAATCTCTGCATCTCTATATGATGCTGTTAATGTTTTACAAGCAAGTGTTGGTGTTCCATTTATAACCATAGAACAGCTTCCACAAATACCGGCTCTACATACAAAATCAAACTGCAATGTATGATCAAGTCTATCTCTTATAAAGTTTAATGCTACAAATATTGTCATACCTGCTGTTTCTTCAACTTCATAAGTTTTTAGTTTTGGTCTATCTTTACTATCTAGTGGATTGTATTTAAAAATATTAAACTTTAGTGTTCTATTTGTTTCATTCATAACCGATACCTACTCTTTCATTTTTATCTTTATATTGCACGGGTAACTCATACGGCATAAGTGCATTTTGTAAATCAAATCTATCAAAAGATGGATTATCTTTTTTTATTTTAGCTATCTCATCTAATCTTTTTTTACTTAATTCGTTCTCAATAATATTACCTTTTTTACCATATCCTCTAAAGCCAGGAGGTAACTCCATACTCATAATATCTATTTGTTCATATTCTATAGTTGGTTCACAAGCACCCTCTTCCCAAAATGTTATTGTTCTATTTAACCAATTTTTATCATCTCTTTTAGGATAATCTTCTCTTGTATGTGCACCTCTACTCTCTGTTCGCATCAATGCACCTTTTGTTATACACAAAGCAAGTTTTAACATCTTTTTAACTCTAAGTGTATCTATAAGCCCAGGATTTGCTGACTTTGAACCTGTTCTTATATATACACCATCACTTTGCTTTAAAAGCATTTTTAACTCATCATATGCACTTTGTAGTTCCGTATGCGTTCTAAATATACCAACTTTATCCATAACAATTTTTTTCATTTTATCTCGTATATCATAAATACTAAGTTCGTTTTGTTTATGTACTAAGTCACAAATATTTGATAATATAATATCTTGTTCATTATCAAACTCTTTCATAAATTTGTTTGCTAGTTCTATATCAAAAGGAAAATTATGATTTTGACAATATTTTGATACAAAATCTCCAACTATCATACCCGAAACAACAGTTTCTGCGACACTGTTTCCACCAAGTCTATTAAAACCATGAAGATCCCAACAAGCAGCCTCTCCACACGAAAACAAACCTTTTAGATGAGGAGATTGACCAGTTTCATCAACTTTAATACCACCCATTGAGTAGTGTTGCATAGGTCGTACAGGTATCCACACACCTTCATCAGCTGGATCTATTCCTAAAAAGTTTATACATATCTCTTGTACATCTCTTAGATTTTTTTCTATATGCTCTCGACCAAGGATTGATATATCTAACCAAAGATGCTCACCGTATACAGATGGTACACCTTTCCCTTTTCTTATATGTTCTGTCATCCTACGACTTACTACATCACGACTTGCTAACTCTTTTTTTTCAGGTTCATAATCAGGCATAAACCTATAACCATCAACATCTCTAAGTATTCCACCATCTCCTCTACAACCCTCCGTCATAAGGATACCAGATGGTACAAGTGCAGTTGGATGAAACTGTACAGCTTCCATATTTGCTAACTTCGCAACTCCTGTTTCAAGAGCAATAGCGGCACCAGTTCCCTCACAAATAACTGCATTGGTACTCGCCTCATAAATCCTACCATAACCACCTGTTGCTATAACTGTTGCTTTTGAAAGGTATGCTGAGATATGACCTGTCATAAGGTCTTTTACAACAGCTCCATAACAAATATCATCTTTGTATATAAGTTTTACAGCTTCTTTTTTTTCTAAAATAGTTATACCATTTTTTATAGCCTCATTTGCAACTGCATATAGCATAGTATGTCCTGTAGCATCTGCTGTGTAGCAGGTACGCCATTTTTTAGTACCACCAAAATCTCTTGAAGCGATAAGTCCATGAACATTTTCTTCCTCTTGTATAGTTGTTCTTTGAGAGTTTATAACTCTAGAGTTTGTTCCTTTTCTTATTCTACTCCAAGGTACTCCCCAAGCTGTTAGTTCTCGGATAGCTTTTGGTGCTACATGCGTAAACATCCTTGCAACTTTTTGATCACATCCCCAATCACTCCCTTTAACAGTATCTTCAAAGTGAACATCTTCATTGTCACCTTTACTCATAACACTATTTCCCAAACTTGCCTGCATACCACCTTGAGCTGCTGCACTATGAGATCTTTTTACAGGAATAAGTGATAAAACTGTTGTTTTATGCCCTGCTTTTTTTGTAGCAATTGCAAGTCTTAAACCAGCAAGTCCTCCACCTATAACTAATGTATCTGTATAAAAAATTTTCATTTATTTACCCTCTACTTTATGTGTTGGGATATATTTTTGTCCATAATTATCTTGATGTTCATAACCTATTTTCATGTAAGCTCCTAAAGATAAAGTTCCAAGTACAATATAAAAAACTATTATACTATTTCTTATAAATTTTAACTTTTCTCTTGTAGCTTTGTATGTTTTACCATCAAACCAACCCCATTTTATAGCAAGTCTATAAAGTCCAATAGTAGCATGTAACTCAACAGCAATAAGTAATACAATATACATCATCCAAGCACCGTCTGTCCAGATACGATCTGAACTTAAATATGGACCAATATTTGAAGGTTCACTTACCATCTGATAAAGATGAAATGATGCAAAGAAAAACAGTAAAAATCCTGTGGTAATTTGAACAGCCCAAAGTTTTGTATCTCCATGTGGATACATTTGAGTATGAGACCTAAAGTTTCTATATTGTCTATATGAGTTTGGAAATTTTCTAATAGCCAAAAGTGCATGTACAAAGAGTATTATAAATATAACAATTGCAGAACCAACTATAAAACCAGGGTGACCACCATCAACTATCAAGCTACCTGATAAAATTTTATCAACACTATACATAAAATCTTTACTTATTAGTATAGAAGATACAAATATCAGATGAAACTTTATAAATATTGCAAGTATCAATCCTGTCAAACTTTGATAAAAATCAAGCTTTGCAGGTATCTTACTTTTTTTACCATCTACTTGCTTATCAATTAAACCCTCTATTATATTATCAAGATTATTGTTTTTCATTAGTTACCTTTGTAAATTTTTACATGGAAGTCTATCTAAAATACTTATAATATAAAACTAAACATATAGAAAAGTTACAAGTTGTAACTAAACTATATAAAATTTAAAATGGTAATTAATATAGACTAAATCTATAATAAAAGTACATTTTAGATAAAATACAAAAAATATAAATAGGTAGGATTTAATATGGTAGAAAGATATGCACGACCAGAGATGACAAAAAACTGGACACAACACGCAAGATATGCAGCATGGCTTGAAGTTGAAAAGGCAGCTGTAAAAGCTTGGAATAAACTTGGACTTATTCCTGATGAAGATTGTAAAAAGATTGTTAAAAATGCTAAGTTTTCTGTTGAAAGAATTGAAGAGATTGAAGCTATTACAAAACATGATTTAATCGCTTTTAATACAAGTGTTTCAGAATCACTTGGTGATGAGTCAAGATGGTTCCACTATGGTATGACATCTTCTGATGCTGTTGATACAGGTGTTGCTATTCAGATGAG
>JAYEPD010000170.1:0-7320 GCA_034723675.1 Campylobacterota bacterium | reverse complement strand
AATTTATGTTAGATTTAAATATTTAGGTAAAACTTATCCTCTTAAAAACTTTACTAAACTTTTTGGTTGTAAAACTAAAATTCAAGCAAAAGAAAAACTAAATGAGGTTAAATTAGAAATTAGTAAAGGAAACGACCCTTTTAATGCAAAGACTAAAAATTTAGATTATTATTTTGATACCGCATATGAAATGAATATCAAAAAAAGAATTTGGAGAGAAGATACCACCGCCAAAGGTTATTTAAAATATTATAACAAATATATGAGAAAACAAATCGGTTGGAAAAAACTCTCTAAAATTACATATACTGATTTAGATGACATTTTAAAACAATTAGCCCACACAAAGGGGACAATGCACAATCAACTAAAAAAAATATTAAACCCAATTTTTAAAGATGCCATACGAAGAGGAGAGGTAAATTCAAATCCTGCTGAATTATTAGTAAGAATAAAAGAAGATAAAAAAGAAAAAGTTACTAAAAGAACAATGGAAAACAGCCTAATAATGGCACAAAAACTTTATAAAGCAATAGAATTTTATAAACCAAAACAAACTCTGAAAAATGAACTAAACGCATACCTCTATCTACTTTTAATGAGTGCTCATCGTTATGGAGAACTTTTAAAACTAACCACTGATGATTTATATTTAGATAAAGATTTTATAATATCTCCATCATACATTACAAAAACTAATGAAGAGTATTATTTCCCCATCCCTTATGAATGTAAAGAATATTTAAAAAGCATAAAAAGTGGTTTATTATTTCCAAATTTAAGATATACAGCCGTTGCAGATTATTTTAAAAAATTAGTAAGATTATCAGAAATTGAATTTTTCAAAGATAAAAGTTTAACTCCACACGATACAAGAACTCTTTTACTAAATACAATGATAAGAGATTGTAAAATTGATAGCCGTTTGGCTGATTATTGTTTGGAGCATAGTCCAAATGGTGTTATTGCTCATTATTTAGATTTTCATTATGAAGATAAAAAATTAGCTTTTGAAAAATATTGGGAACTTTTAAGACAAACCAAAAACGAAGATGTTTCGCTTTAGGTTTTAATAAAATTTAAAGAGCCTTATTACCATATAAAATAATCTCTCTTACAATATCTCTTTTTGTCCCTTTTTCAACTCTACTGTTAGAGTTAGGGCGGTCATGTATAGCACCGTGAAGTTGATATTTTTTTTCATACCACAATAAAAAGGGATGGATGTTATTGTTATAAATGAAATTTATATTATTTAATGATTTTTTAACTAGTCTTTTGTGTGGAAAATCAGATTGCCCATATTCGATACCTACACCTAAAATAGGTGTCTTTTTTGTAAATATTTTACTTCTATTTTCTGCAACATACGGAGGGTCAATATTGATTAAAGCATTAGGATTATTTTTATATTCATCTATTATTTTAAAAGCATCTCCCTCTCTAAATTCAATATCAAATTTATTATATATTTCATTGAATTTTTTTAATCTTATTGGTATAGATAAAGTGCTCAAAAGCCCTTTTTCATTGTAAACACTATTTTTTATAAACTGAAAGGTGCCATCATTATTGATTTTTGTATTTCCAGAATAAGCAAACATTGTTAAAATAATAAATCTAATACTGCTTTTAACCCCAAAATCTTTTTTCTCTTGCAACTCATAAAACTCTTCTCTTATTTTTTCGTAAACTGCAATTTGTTTAGCATTGTCAATATGTAAAGAGCCATATCTTTTAATAAATTTCTCTTCTATAATTTTGGTATATTCTGATTTTAACTCTTCATAATTATAGGCTATATTTTTATGAACTGTTAATAAACACTCATTTATATCATTTACAATAACTTTTGTAATGCCTGCAAATAGCAAATCTTCATACAGTGCAAAAAATGAACCGCCACCACCATAGAAAGCATCTATATAAGTGTCATAGGTTTCACCAGTAGCTTCAATCTTTTCTTCATTCAATTCTTCAAATATTTGCTGTAATTTTTCTTTCATTTTGGTTTTACCGCCAGACCAAGGGAAAATTACATGCGGACTGCTCTCTTTTAATTCTGCTATGAATTCAACTAATCCAAATAATGCTTCATCGCTCTCGCTGCTGATATTTAATAATTCATTATACCAATTCAATATGCTACCACCTTTTTAATGACATAAAAAAAGGGGACTATTTAGTCCCACTTTCTAAAAACTTAACCAACTTTTTAAAATCATTATTGATTTTAATGTCGGTCTTTTTATATTTGACCAAATCAATCTCAATAGTATCCAATAACTCTTTATATTTTGGTTTATTAGAACAAAATTTATAAATTTGAAACGATAACGTTTCGTCCTCATTTACTGTTTGTTTTTGGACAAAACTGTCTAAATTTAAAAGTATCTTTTTAAGTCTCATATCTTTGGTTCGTTTGATACCTTTTTTGTCAATATCCCTTAAAATAGAAACAAATTTAAGTAGTTTACTATCCTCCATTAGTGGAATAGATTTTAACTCCTCTTTGGAGTGTCGAAATCCTAATCTATCCTCCAATGTATGAAGAAGTGGTAAAATAAATTTATTCTCAATATTCATCAAATCACTATAGATTTTAAGGTTATTCTGTAAAACCCGTTGAGATTTATCTGAATTTTCAGAGGTATTTTTGGTAAAACCATCAGTCTCCTTATTATGTGTGTTTTTACTTTGTGGATTTAATTTTTCATAAACCTCTTTACCCTCAATCAACATTTGACCGTGTTGAAGATATGTAAAATGTCTTCTATCGAGGTTCTCACTAATTTCAAAATATTTTTTCATTAGTGGGTCACTAATATCAACTACAATAGTTGGAATTGTAGTGTGTCCAAGTTCTTTTCCAACAACTACCCTAATATACCCACAAAGAAGATTACCATATTTGTCAATTATAACAGGGTTTATAAATCTACCAATTGTTTGAACTGATTTTTTAACTCTGTTAACAACCACTCTGTCTAATTTTAACACTCTATCTTCCACATTTACTTTTATAGAGTTGATATCTCTGTCAGTAGCTTTTTCCATTGTTTGTCCTTTTTTGTGATTATTTGTAATACAATTCTCACATTAAGGCACGACTAAAAAAACGTAAAGCTTACAAAGGCTATAATTACTGCATGAAAACGCAGGTATTAGAAAAAATTGAACAAGAATTAAAAAATGAAAAAATAGAGTTGTGTGGCGGTAAAATATTATTTGAAGATGAAACTGAAAAAATTATTGAAAAATTTGATAATTTAAATAGTTTTGATTTGGAGGGTTATTTAAATAAGCAATATATTGATACAAATAAAACTTATGAACCATACCGCACTCAAATATCCTTTATTGATTTTTTACTTATTGAAATTTTAAATTTGTATTTAGAAAACGACACAATAAAGCTGACAACAGAACAGATACATAATATGGATACTGCTGAAATAGAAGCAGATATTAAAGACCATTTAGAATATTTAAAATCATTAGATATAAATTCGCCTCAATTTTCTAAAAATACATTAAATAAAAAAATTCAACAAATTATATTGTCAACTTTTAATAATGATAAGGTTGAAATTCAAAAACAGAAAAAACAAAAAAAGAGGGATATGATTTTTAAAGCATTGAAATATTTAACTTCTTACAATGTAGTATCATTACATAAAATTTCAAATCAAACATATAATATTTATAGTTTAAATTTAGAAAATTGGTTTGAATTTCAAAGATATTCACTTTATAAAACACCAATACTAAAAGATATAATTATTTTAATGGTGGCATTTTTAAAATACAATGCTCCAAATAAGGTCAATGATTTTTTAATTCACATTGATAATATTATGGAGTTCTTATATACACCACCAAAGAATTATGAAAAATACTCAGCAGTTGAAAATTATATAATTGAACAGCACAGATTAAATATGCCAATAACTTTTGAAACATTTGATAAGGATACAATAGAAGTGTTAGGCAATAACTCTATATTTGAAGAAGTGGAAATGATAAGTATTAAAATAGATGAAGAGAACAAAAAATATTTAAAATTTAAAGATGATAATAAAACTTATGAAATTTCTATTGAAAAAATATATAGAATTGATGCAGACGAAAACGAAGATAATTCGGTTTGGTTAAAATCTAAAAATTGCTATGTTATTTATAATGAAATTTACAAAGACAGTGTAAAAAATACAAACTATCCAAAAGAGGTGCAAAAGCATCAAACGATATTAGAAGCAGATTCAAATATACTGAGATTTTTTGAAACCAAGCCATTAGAAAATCAAAAAATTTATAAAACTAAAAATGATAAAGCTGATTTAGTAGAGTTAGAAAATTTAGATATTGAAACTTCTAATAGTAAAATTTACATAACCGCAACAGAGACTAAAGAAAAGATTTTTAATGTAGTGCAAAAAGGTGTGCCACACATAAAAATACTTACACCTAAAAGTTTAAGTAAACAGTTCAAATTAGATTTAACTGCTTACATAAATGATATATAAGGGGATTTTGAAAAGGGGAGCAACCCCTTTCACAACGATAGGATAAACTTTTAAGTTTTCCTATCTTGAACAAAGACAATAAATATAGGTGTGTTTCCCTATTTACAAAACGAAGATATTTCGCTTATATTCTATAATAAACCTAAAAGGATTTTATTATATGAATAGAAAATTAAAAAATTGGGTCACAATTTTTAAAACGATAAAATACGGTAAAAAGGGCTTATTGACTTACTTTAATTATCTAAATGATAACACTCATCCAAACCATCAAAAGCAAGACCATAGCATTATAGATTTTGGAATGAGTTGGAAGCAGATATTTTCAAACATTGTTTCAAAGATTGAAAAAAGGGATACCCAAAATTTATTAAATGGCAAAGGAGGGAGAAGGTCATCAAAATATGGACAAAGTGTAACGCTAAATATACCGCAACAAATATCTGATAAAGATTTAAAAAATATTGCTGATAAAGTTATTTTTAATTTCTATAAGCAAATTCATAAAAAAGAAAAATTATTTAAAGATACCAAAGATTGGAAACAATTTAAAAATGATTATATTTTTTATAATGTCCATAAGCAGAACCAAGGCTCACAAACTCAATTTAATTTTATACTGAGTGAACACATAAACGATAAAAAGCTCGACCTATCAAAAAAACAATACTCCTATCTTTTTAAAACCATCTCCAATGAAGTGTTAAAAGATTTTGGAATCGACCATAACCAATACAACATTCAAAATAAATTTAAAGAAAATAAAAATACTAAACTTTACAAACAAAACAAGCTCGATACTTTACTAAATGAAGTGCAAGAACAAAAACTGCAATACAATTTTTACTTAGATAGATTAAAATATATTGAAACCGATACAGATAAAACCCTCAAAATTTACCTTAACCGTTTAGAAAAAGCAGTTATTGAAAATGACAATGTAAAGATTGAGAAACTGGAGCGACAAATAAAAAAACGAACTCAAAAATTAAATATTGACATAGCTGACTTCCCTCATCCATAAAAAACAAAAATCTCTTATAATATCTGTAAATTTATACAAAGGTTAGCAATGAATCACATTGACAAAAAACAGATAAGCGACATTGAAAAAAGGTTTGATATTTTTGAAAAATTTATCAATAATAGCAAAATGCTCAAAAACGAAGAAAAAACGGAATTGTTATATTCACTTAGGTATATAATCTATATCATTTTAAAATACAAAAATTCAACAAAAGGAAATTTATAATGTTTAGCCTATTTTTATCATTTTTCATTAACTTATTGGATATATTAGAAATAATATTAAAACAACCACTAAAAAGAGATTTAAGAAAAAAACCAACATCACCAAATAATAAGATTAGTGGTATAAATTTCCCGTAAGCAATTATTATTAAAAAAGAACAGCAAAAATGGAGACTCTATTATTTACAAAGATAATAAAAAAACCAAAGTAAAAAATAGAATCCCTTTTAATGTTTCACATTTAATATTTACCCCTCTTAAAACTCCCAATCTTCCAAAGCAAAACAACCATCAAAGCAACTTATTAGCCTAGCAAACGCAACATAACTGCCAAATAAGAGTAACTAAACACCACCAAAAACGAATATAATTCTTTTTCCTCAAAAGACCATTTTTGCTTCACTTCTTTAAAAAAATTGTATATGATGAATAAAATAAGAAACAAGGAATAAAATGAACATTCAAAAAAACTATAGAAGAAAAATAAAACAGCTAGCAAAAATATTATTGCTTACTATTACAAATGATATAAATCCAAAAAACATTATTCAGCAAATAAATGAATACCATACTCAATCATTCAAAATATTAGTAAATAAATATTTTTTAAATGATGAATACCTTAAAATAATTTCCAATGATATTGCCACAAGTTCAAACAGAGAACTCTATGTAATAAAAGAAATATGCTTAAATTATGCAATGAAAAAATATTATAATTTAGAAAATAAGTGAAACAATAATGATATTAAAAAAATACTCCATACTTACACAAGCAAAAAGTGATTTAGGCTTAGTAGATAGAAAGGTGCTAAACTTCCTACTCTATATAAAACAAACTCAAAATACTCAAAACTATACCTATATAACCTCTATAAAAGAGATAAAGACATATTTAGACACTAAACACAACAATCAGGCTATAATCAAAGCATTTGATAATTTAACAACCAAAATAATAATGCCAAATATACTACAAAAAGAAAAAAACACTTATGAGCCACTTTGTATATTAAAAGACTACAAACGCAATAGCGACCACTCAATAGAGTTTAGATTTAGCAACACCATCCAAAATCTATCAACAGCAAATAACCTCTATTCAAATTTAGACTTAAAAACAACAATCACATTTAAAAGCAAATACACTCTAACACTCTATGAACTGATAAATGATTACCAAAGAGTAAAACTTCCACCAAATATTTTAATTGATACACTTCAAAATATATTAGGATCAAACTATAAAAACTATACACTTTTTAAAAACAAGACCTTAAAAACTGCCACCCTTGAGATACAAAATAAAACGACTTATGGATTAAAAGCTATGCCTAAAAAAGCTGGAACCTCATATAAATTTATAACTATAATTTTTAAAGATATTACAAAAGATAAAAGGTTTTTAGCATTTAAAAAATATATGCTAAAACATCATAATAACCTACCAATAAAAACAAAGATAAAAACAGTTATTATTTCTAAAAAACTTACATCTATGCAGTGGAAAATTATTTTTATAAATATGAAGTATTTAGAAAAT
>JAYEPD010000169.1:6198-7375 GCA_034723675.1 Campylobacterota bacterium | reverse complement strand
TTATCCATCTTATCTATCCTTGATACTTTTTAGTATCATAGCATTTAAAATTTGTTTTATTGAAAAGTATGTCATTTTGTAATGTTTTCTTTATCAACCATCTCTTCATAAAGCCTAAAAAGATATTCAAGTTTCTCTTCATCATTTTTAAAGATATGAACTTCATCTAGTTGTGTTATTGCCACTTGATTTTCCTAATTTTAAATGATTATTTTCTCTTTGCTTTAAGATATGCTCGTTTTGGAGCAGGGTAACCCTCTATAGTTTTAGTAGGATCATCTGGGTCTCTAAAGTCATCTAAACTCATACCAAAAGTCCACGGTGTTACTCTTTGCTCTTTGTCATCTGTTGTTGTTATCTCTAAAAGTTCAATATCTATAAATCCTGCACGACTTAGCCAGTTTTTAAAGCAACTTACAGTTGGTAGAAAATATACATTTGGTATAGAGGCATATCTTGACTTTGGAAACAAACAAACCTCTTCATCTCCATCTATTATAAAACTATCTACAATAATTTCTCCATCTTTATTTAAAGCACGATTAAGTGACTTTAATGATGCAATTGGATCACTTCTATGATATAAAACTCCTAGCATAAAAATCATATCAAATTTATGTTCATAAAACTCAAGATGTTCAACTCCCAAAAGTTCATATCTTATGTCACTTTTTACAAAATGATTTACAAAATCAAATTGCGTTTTAAATATGGCTGATGGATCAAAACCCACTAATCTTTTTGGTTTCTCTTTTAACATACGAAACATATAGTATCCGTTGTTACAACCAACATCAGCTACTATTTTATTTTCTATATTAAAGTGTTTAGAAAGTAGATTATATTTTAGATTTGATTGCCATTCACTATCTATATCAAGTCCACATAAAGAAAAAGGACCTTTTCTCCACGGTATTAAAGCTTTTGCATTTTCTTCTAATAGCTTTAGTTCTTCCTTTGATATGTTAGATCTATTACCAACTGTTATCCAATCTTCATATTTTATATCTAAATTATTAGTATTTATTGTTTGTATATTTTTTAAAGCATCTCTCATTGGAACTATATTTTTCCATTGTAGCCACTTGTTTCGTTCTTCTCTTATATTGTTTAAATTCATCTTTGGATTTTACTTGATTTTTGCTTTAAAGTGCTATAATACAAAAATTAGAATATT
>JAYEPD010000169.1:0-6098 GCA_034723675.1 Campylobacterota bacterium | reverse complement strand
AATATTCCAATATTGAATTAAGTTTTACATAAGATTAAAGGAAATAGCTTTGATAGTTAATGTAGTAAAAATATACATTTAACCTTTACTATATTAATAAGTAGTTATTTATCTTTGAGTCACGCGTAATTTCTTTGTTAATCTTATGTAAAACTTAATTCAATATTGGACAACAAATATAAGGTAATCAATGTCAAAACCTCAAGATAAAAAGTCAGACCACAATCGTAATGTCGCACATGGTTTTTTCTTAACAATTGGTACAACTATAGCAGAACCTCATACAATACTTCCACTTATCATAAGTTATTTTGGGGGAGGAGCAATTTTAATAGGTTTTTTCTCTTCACTTCTAAGAGGAGGGGCTATTTTGGTTCAACTTTATGCTGCTTTTCATGCACAAAGTTATCCTCGTATGATGCCATATTTTAGAAGAGTTTTAATAACTAGGTTTTTTGCATGGCTTTTTATTGGAATATCTATTTTAGTTGTAGGCGATGACAATCCAACATTAACTTTATGGTGTATTGGAGTTGGTCTTTTTATATTTTCGTTTGCTGCTGGATTTGGAGCTATTTATTTTAAAGAGATAATAGCAAAAATATTTTCTCATAAGTTTCGTGGAAAAACTATGTCAATACGACAGTTTTTTAGTGGAGCAGGGGCTATTATGAGTGGGGCTGTTGCTGGTGTTATTTTGGCTAATTATGAAGCACCTTATAGTTTTGGTATCCTTTTTGTAGCATCAACTTTTATCATGGGATTGGGTTATTTAGCAATTGGAACTGTTGATGAACCTGTAAAAGTTAAGGTTGCAAAAAAAGAGAATTCATTTAAACTTTTTTTGCAAAATGCATATAAAACTTTACAAAATGATAGTCAGTTAAAAGTGCAGGTTTTTACTTTTCTTTTGGCATACTCTTATCTTTTTGCATTGCCTTTTATTATCATTGATGCAAATTCAAAAATTGACCTTGATGGGACCGCTATAGGGATGCTTATAACTGCTCAGATGGTTGGAGCGATGCTTAGTAATATACTGTGGGGCAAGTTAAGCTCAAATGGGAAAAATAGACTAATAGCTCAAATAACAATAGCTACAACTATATTTGCTATATTCATGGCATATTTTGGATTGAATCTTTATGGATATATGTTACTTTTCTTCTTGGTTGGTACTGCTATGGATGGAAATAGAATAGCATCAGGAAACTTACTTCTTATATTGGCACCAGAAGAGAAAAGAGCAGTATATAGTGCTTTACAAACAAATATTGTATCATTTGGATTGTTTTTTTCTATTGTAGGTGGAGTTTTGCTTACTTTTACATCATATGAAGTGTTGTATGGATTTACAATTTTTTGGTTATTTGTATCTTTATATTTATCATTTTTTTTAAAAGATGAGGCAGAATAATTGAATATTTATATACTAAGCGATAAAAAAGTAGATGGTGCTATAAATTTACCAGTTTTTAAAATAGATCATATAAGAAAAAATATAGATTTTAGCTCTTATGATGCTTTGGTTATCACTTCAAAAAATGCAATATACTCAATAGAAAGCTTTGATAAAAGTTGGAGAGAGATACCTACATATGCTATAGCTAAACAAACAGCAAATACGATAGAAAAATTTGGTGGTAATTTGAAGTTTATAGGTTCAAGTGGTCATGGAGATCAATTTGCAAAAGAGCTCATACCTAAACTTAAAGGAAAAAAAGTTTTATATCCTCGTGCCTTTAAAGTTGTCTCAAATCTTGTTGATATACTAAATAAAAATGGTGTTGTTTGTGAAGAGAGTATTGTATATGAAACAGTTTGTAAAGATGATATAGAAGATATAAAATTAGTAGATAAATCTATAATCATTTTTTCATCACCATCAACTGTAAATTGTTTTTTAGAAAATTTTATTTGGGATGATAGTTTTAGAGCAATTTGTATAGGAGATACAACTGCTAAATATCTTCCATCTTATATCAAACCAATCATATCTGATATTACTTCACTGAACTCTTGTGTGCAAAAAGCTATAGAGTTATATTACTAATGATTAAGAAAATAATCTTAGAGTTTTATTACTATTACTTATTAATTAAGAAGAGTCAACAAATCTCATAGTATATTTTAGATATAATTTTCGATTATTATTACATAAGGATATAGTTTATTATGACTAAAAAAATCACAAATATATTGTTTTCAACTTGGTTAATGTTATTGTTATTATCATTGTTAGGTTTAGGTGCAGCTGTTGCTACATTTATAGAGAACGATTTCGGAACTTCAACTGCAAGAGTACTTGTCTATAACAATCTTTGGTATGAGATAGTTATGACATTGTCTATAATCAATCTAATAGGTATAATTTACAATCGTAAAATGTGGAGACAAAAAGCAAAGTTTATATTTCATATCTCTTTTGTTGTTATGTTAATAGGTGCAGCTCTTACGCGTTATATTGGATATGAGGGGATTATGCAGATACAAGAGGGACAAACTCAAAGTGAAATGGTTTCGTTAGAGCCATATTTACAAGTTACAATAGTTGAAAATGGTAAAAAATACTACGCCGAATTTCAAAAAGAGTTTTCTGCAATTGGAAGTAACCACTTTAATTATGATATAGAATTTGGAGATAAGATGCTTAATGTTTCACTTGATAAGTTTACATTTGCAAAAAAAGGTGCTGCAACTATGAATCTTGTGGGTACTAAAGTTACTATTGGTGATGAGTCACAAGTTACAAAACTAGTAGGTCAAAGAGGAACTCCTGGAATAACTAGAGATTTAGAGTTTAAAAATAAAGTAAGAGTTTATTTATCATATGGTTCTAAGCCGTTATTTATACCATTTGCTATTAAGTTAAACGATTTTCAATTAGATAGATACCCAGGTAGTATGTCTCCATCTTCATATGCTAGTGAAGTTACTGTAATAGATAAAGAAAATAATGTTGAGTTTGACTATAGAATATTTATGAATTCTACTTTACAATATGGTGGTTTTCAATTTTTTCAAAGCTCATATGATCCTTCTGAAACTGGTACAGTATTGTCAGTTAATAATGACCCTGGAACTATACCTACATATATAGGTTATTTTTTACTTACTTTAGGACTTGTTATGAATATGTTTGACTCAAAATCTAGATTTGCGAAACTTATAAAATATTCTAAAAACTTTAATATGGCTATTGTTATAGCTTTTATGTTTAGCTTTTTTAATATATCAGCAAATGCACAAAGTGAATTGGATAATACAAATAATAAACAAAATGATACACTACAATATTTAGAATCTTATAAAAAAGATTCACTTAAAACAGCAGAGAAGTTTTCCAAGCTTGTTACTCAAAGTGGACAAGGAAGAATGAAACCTATAGATACATTAAATACAGAGATATTAAATAAACTTACAAGGAAAAATAGATTTTTAGGTATGAATGCAAATCAAGTCGTACTAGGGATGATAACAAGACCAGAGATTTGGCGTAATCTTAAAATGTTAAAAATAAAAACACCTAAATTAAAAAAAGAGCTAGGTATAGAAGAGAGTAGAACTCATTTGGCTTTTTCTGAGATGTTTACAATAGAAGGTAAATATAGATTAAAAGAGCTTATTGAGAAAGTAAGTGCGATGAACCCAAATGAAAGAGGAACATTTGAAAAAGATATTATTAAACTTGATGAAAGATTAAATATTGCATATATGGTTTATTTTGGAAACTTATTTAATATATTTCCAAGGCCTGAGCATAAAACTTCTGACTCAATGTCAGAAGTAGGTGATGCGAATAATGGTCATGCTGATTCTACAAAATGGTTCAATCCAATTGATGCTATGAATGATTTTCATGAAAAAGACAATAAAATAATAAAAATGATGGTAAGAGGATTTATTGATAGTACGGTTGAAGCAAAATATGAAGATGCAAATAAATTTATAGATTTAATATCTCAATATCAAAGAAAAATTGGTGCAGATGTTATCTCATCTAAATCGATTATAGATAATGAAATTTTATTTAATAAATTAGCTATTTTCCCTAAGTTAACCCTTGCATATGTTTTAGTAGGTATTGTTATATTTATAGTTTCATTTCTTACTGTATTTAATAAAAAGTGGCAATCGCCAAAAGTTAATTTGGCATTTTTTGTTGTATTGTCAGTATTGTTTGCTATACATACATTTGGTATGGGGCATAGATGGTATATAAGTGGTCATGCACCATGGAGTGATACTTATGAGTCTTTAGTGTATATAGCTTGGTCTGCTATGTTTGCTGGATTGTTCTTTTTTAGAAAATCTCTTATGGCATTGAGTGCAACTGTTGTCATGGCTGGTGTGTTTATGTTCACAGCTCATTTAAGTGGTATAGATCCACAAATAACAAATCTTGTACCAGTGCTAAAGTCATATTGGCTTACAATTCATGTATCTATTATCACAGGTTCATATGGATTCTTAGCTATAGGTGCTATGCTTGGATTTATGGCTATGTTATTATTTATATTTAGATCTGAAAAAAGACCACATATCGATGATACTATAAAACAAATCACTGCTATAAATGAAGCATCACTTATTATTGGACTAGCAGCTTTAGTTGTTGGAAACTTTTTAGGTGGAGTTTGGGCAAATGAGTCTTGGGGTAGATACTGGGGATGGGATCCAAAAGAGACATGGGCTTGGGTATCAATTATAGTTTATGTTTTTGTTCTACATCTTAGAATGATTCCAAAACTAAATAGCCCATATATATTTGCAGTTGCCTCTACATTGGCATTTGCATCTATACTTATGACATACTTTGGAGTTAACTTTTATCTAAGTGGTATGCACTCTTATGCTACAGGAGACCCTGTACCAATTCCTACTTGGGTTTATGTTCTAACTTTTATGGTATTTGTAGTTATAGCATTAGCATTTAAAAAAAGAGATCTGTCTAAATTAAAACTTTAATTAGTTTTGATTAAGTTGTTTTAAAACAAAAAAGGGGTAGCTAAATAGCTACCCCTTTTTTTTACATAAAGCAATTGTATTTATTTAGATAATACTTTTTTTACAGCTTTTCCAATCTCTGCAGGTGATACAACAACTGTAACTCCAGCAGCTTCAAGAGCAGCCATTTTTTCAGCAGCAGTACCAGCACTACCTGAAACAATAGCTCCAGCGTGACCCATAGTTTTACCTTTTGGTGCAGTTTGACCAGCAATAAATGCAACAACTGGTTTAGTTACTTGCTCTTTGATAAGTTTGGCAGCTTGAATCTCAAGATCTCCACCAATCTCACCAATCATAACGATACATTCAGTTTCTGGATCAGCTTCAAACATAGGAAGAAGTTGGTTATAAGAAAGACCGATAATTGGATCTCCACCAATACCAACAGCAGTTGTGATACCAAAACCTTCTTGAACAACTTGATTTGTACCTTCATAAGTTAATGTACCAGACTTAGAGATAAGTCCAACATTACCTTTTTTGAAAATGCTACCTGGCATAATACCTATCTTACACTCTTCAGCTGTAATAATACCTGGACAGTTTGGTCCAAGTGTTTTCATACCATGTTTAGTTGCATGAGCTTTTGCCATTTGCATATCTTTTACAGGAGCACCTTCAGTGATAATAACCGCAAGTTCAATTCCAGCTTCAGCCGCTTCCATCACAGCATCACCAACAAAAGCAGGTGGTACGAATATCATAGAAACAGTTGCATCAGTTGCTTTTACAGCTTGAGAAACTGTATTAAATACAGGCTTATCTAAATGTGTTTGACCACCTTTATTTGGAGTAACACCACCAACGATGTTTGAACCATATGTTATACATTGTTCAGCATGGAAAGTTCCCTCTTTACCTGTGAAACCTTGTACTATTATTTTTGTATCTTTATTTACTAAAATTGACATTCTATTCTCCTCCCTTATATTCAGCAGCAGCTTTAACAGCTTTAGCTGCCCCATCACCTAAATCACTACCAACAATTAAGTTAGAGATATTTGCATTATTTAAAATCTCTGCAGCCTCTGGTGCATTTGTACCATCTAGTCTTACAATAACAGGTACATTTACATCAGTTATTTTTG
>JAYEPD010000168.1:1972-7387 GCA_034723675.1 Campylobacterota bacterium | reverse complement strand
TTTTTAAATCCCACTTCTATATCATCTGATACAATATAGGAGTTTGGTATATCTTTGATTTGTGAAAAATTTTTGTTTTTGCCACCCACTTCCACAAAGTCTTTTTCATCTATGCAAAAGTCACCATTTTTTGGATAAGAGAGTTGATGATCTACACTTAACATATTGAAAAAAAACTGTTCTCTTATAGTGCCTATCTCATTAGATGAACAGTAGCTAAAACTTAAATTTGGATTGTGTAGATACAGCTTTTGTGGTTTTGAAAATATAGTATCACCTTTTGTTTTAGCTTTTAGGCTTGTAAAAATATTTCCCATAGTTAAATAGTATATATATTGATAGAGTGTATTTCTATTTATCCCTATTTTTTTAGATAAATTAGTGATATTAAGCTCATAAGGTTTGGAGCTACATATTAAGTTTACTAACTGTTTTAGTTTTTGGATATTTTGAGGTTCTATATTAAATATTATAGGTAGATCACTTTCTATTACAGTATTTACAGTCTCTTCTAGTTTGATGGAATAAGTATCTATATTTTCAAAATAATATGGGTAGTATCCTGATTGTAAATACTCTTTAAAGTATTCAAAAGGCTTTATTTTAGAAGTTACATCGCTAGCTAATTGGGTATGGTTTTGTAAAATATCATTTAGGGTATAGTGATCAAATTTTAAATCAAGTTTTAACTCTAAAAACTCTCTAAATGAGAGCCCATGAACTCTATATAAAACAGCTCTACGGCTTAAATCTGCTTTTTTATGTTCAAGTTGTAATGCACTTGATCCACTAAAGATAACTTTAATATCTAAAAAATCATATATCTCTTTTAACTCTTTTTCAAAATCTTTATATTTATGTATCTCATCTATTGCTAAAACTTCACCACCACTTTTGCTAAACTCGTCAGCAATATCATAAAGAGACAGTGAACTAGCTATTATGCTATCTGCACTAAAATATAGCTTTTTATGTTTTGGTATTTCCAATGAGTTTAGATACTGGATGATAACAGTAGTCTTTCCTACACCTCTGCTTCCTAGTATCCCTATCATCTTATCATCAAAGTTTATAGTATGAAAAAAATATCTTTTATAATCATAATTTTGTAACTTTAAGATTTTATTTGATTTTATAAAAAGTTTATCTATCATTTTTTACCTTTGTTTAATATATTAAGCATTATTCTATAATATTGTTTATTTTATTATGCTTAGTTTAAAAACCCCACCTTGTCACAATAAATGTCACATTAGTATCATATACTATTTTCAGATATTGTATATTATATAACCACTTATTAAGAATGGGGGAGTAATAACTAGTTAGTACTTCAAGTTATCTAACATACTCTAAACAAAAGTATCCTAAAGTTATGAGAATATTAGTTTTTAGAGATGCCCTTTAGTAAGAAAACAAAACATAAAAGAATAATAAAAGAAAACTTAAGCTAAAATACAAAATCTACAAAGCAAAAAATCACCAAAACATTGCATTGTTAAAAAAGTAAAAATTTACAGGAAAAATTATGGAAAAAATTATTGATATTATAGATTCAATTGCTTATGAAAAAGGTCTTAAAGTTTCAGATGTTGAAGATGCTTTAAAAGAATCTCTAATTAAAACAGCACAAAAAATGGTTGATGATAGCTTGATTTATGAAGCAGAAATAAATAGAGAAAACAAAGAGTTAAAACTATCACAAAAAATCGAAGTTGTAGCAGATGATGATCTTAGACTTACAGGGGAAGCAAGAGAAGAACAAAATGAATATGAAGTTGAAAATGGTATAGAGGGTAAACTTATAAATCCAGAAAACTTTTTATCTCTTACTGAAGCAAAAGATGTAGATGCAGATTTAGACATAGGTGACTTTTTAAATTATGATTTAGAATTTGAATCTATGGGTAGAAATGCAGCTACTATATTATTTTCTAATTTAGAGTATAAACTTCAAAGATTTATTGAAGATAATTTATACAATAAATACAACGACCAAGTAGGTGACACAATAGTAAGTGTAGTTACAAGAGTTGATGGAAATGACAACACATTTATAGAAATAGGTGAGGTAAAAGGTATACTACCTAGAAAAAACAGAATCAAAGGTGAGAGTTTTAGAGTAGGTGATGCATTAAAAGCAGTTGTAAGAGGTGTAAATATAGACAAGGCACATGGACTTGTAGTTGAAGTAAGTCGTACAAGTCCTAAGTTTTTGGAAAGTTTATTGACTCTTGAAGTACCTGAACTTAAAGATAAAAAGATAAATATTGAAAATACTGCAAGGATACCAGGTAGTAGAGCTAAAATTGCATTGTCATCAAATGAGGTAAATATAGACCCTATTGGAGCAATAGTTGGAGTTAAAGGTGTACGAATAAACGCTGTAAGTGAACAATTAAATGGTGAAAATATTGATTGTATTGAATATACTCCAATACAAGAGATGTTTGTAAGTCGTGCATTGAGTCCTGCAATTGTAAAAAGTGTGAAGATTGAAGCAGAAGCTGGTAAAGATGGTAAAGATAAAGCTATTGTAACCATAACAGAAGAGCAAAAAAGTAGAGCAATAGGTAAAGTTGGTTTAAATATAAGACTTGCTTCTATGTTAACAAAATGTGAAATTGAGTTAAATGTACTTGAAGGTGTTACAACAGTAAGTGATGATGCAGGTAATACAACAGCAACACCTAGAAAAGATGTATCAGAACTAGAAAATTTGTTTAAATAGTAAGAAACTTCAATTAAAATGAAAAAAAATATAAAACTATTTGATAGTGTACAAAAAGAAAAGTTAGAATTTATATCTCAAGAAGAGGGTAAAGTTACTATTTATATATGTGGACCTACAGTGTATGATGATGCACATTTAGGACATGCAAGAAGTGCTATAGTTTTTGATCTTTTACATAGAGTTTTAAAAGCAAATGGATACGAAGTAACAATTGCAAAAAATTTTACTGATATTGATGATAAGATTATAAAAAAAGTAAAAAGTACAGATAAAAGTTTAGAAGAGATAACATCGTTTTATATCAATAGATATAAAAAAGATATGGATAACTTAAATATATTACCAAATACAATAGAACCATATGCAACAGATAATATAGAAGCTATGGAACAACTTTGTAGTAAACTTTTATCTGAAGATAAAGCTTATATTTTAGAAGATGGGGTATATTTAGATACTTCAAAAGATTCAAAATACGGAGATATCTCTCATAGGGCTAGTGATGAAAATTCGATAGCCAGAGTTGAATCTAATGATAATAAAAAAGATCAAAAAGATTTTGCACTTTGGAAGTTTTTTTCTTCTAATGAGATAGGTTATGAAACTTCATTTGGATTTGGTAGACCTGGATGGCATTGTGAATGTAGTGCTATGATTGAAAAGCATCTTGCAAATCATAATTTACCATATTCTATAGATATTCACGGTGGTGGTGCAGATCTACTTTTTCCACATCATGAAAATGAAGCAAGTCAAACAAGATGTTGTTATGGACAAGAGTTATCGAAGTATTGGATACACAATGGATTTGTTAATATAAACGGTGAAAAGATGTCAAAATCATTGGGGAATAGTTTTTTTCTAAAAGATATACTAAAAGAGTATGATGGGGAAGTTGTAAGGTTTTATATGTTAACTTCACACTATAGAGCTGATTTTAGTTTTTCTAGTGATGATTTAGACAGTAGTAAAAAAAGACTTGATAAACTTTATAGAGTTAAAAAAAGAGTTTATGGTGGTACCTCTAGTAAAGCAAATAAAAAATTAACAGAGGATTTATTTACTGCTTTAAATGATGATATGAATACATCAAAAGCACTAGCAACAATTGATGAATATATATCTTTGGTAAATGAAAAACTTGATTTAAATCCAAAAGATAAAGGTCTTAAAAAAGAGATAGTAGCAACAATTGAGTTTATAAACACACTTTTAGGAATAGGATTAAAAGACAGCTTTAAATACTTCCAATTTGGTATAAGTGAAGATGAAAAAGAAAATATAGAAACACTTATCTCTAAAAGAGCAGAAGCTAAAAAAGATAAAAACTTTGAATTAAGTGATAAAATTAGGGAAGAGTTAGTTGATATGAAAATATCTATAATGGATACTCCAAA
Source organism: Campylobacterota bacterium (assembly GCA_034723675.1). Classification (GTDB taxonomy): domain Bacteria; phylum Campylobacterota; class Campylobacteria; order Campylobacterales; family Arcobacteraceae; genus JAIOSF01. Next base: position 3,256 of record JAYEPD010000168.1, on the reverse strand, counting down.
TGGTACTTTATGGGAAAAAGAGTAGTTTTTTAATCTACTGTTTTCCTTTTCCCTTTCCTTTCAAGTCTGGCGATATGTGCTTGAAGTTCTATAACTTTATCTTGTAAGTTTTTATTCTCTCTTTGAGAGTCTTTCCCTTTTTTTAGGATCTCATTTTTTTTAGTTTGTTCATTTTCTATAAGTCTATCTTTTTGAAGCTTTAATTTTATAATCTCTTTTTCATAATATTCAACTTGATTGTTTAAAGTTTGCACTTTTTGTTTCTCTCTATTTAAAGTTTGTACAATCATCTCAGAATCTGTGCTACTTATAGTTTGTTGTTTAAGTAAAGCTATTTGCTCCTCTAACTCTTTTATTTTTAGTAGTTGTTGTGATTCTTTTGATCTTTGAGATATGATGTTTTTTCTAACTTTTTGCATAGTTTGTTGTTTCTCTAACTCTTCATCTGTCTGGTCAAGTCCTATATAAATATAACCCTCTATTTCATTTGTGGAGTCATTGAAGTGTGGTAATATAGTTGAATTAAGATAAAAAGAGTTATTTGTTTTTGATATAAATTTTATTTTTCCACTATATGAGTTATTGTCTCCTATTAGTTTCACTATATCGGTATAACTTTTAACAGTAGAGTCTTTATGTAAAAGATTATCTATTGATAAACCCTCTAACTCATTTTTTGAGTATTCAGAGATTTCAGTTAATAACTCATTTGGTTCTAGTATTTTACCACTTGTATCAAACTTAAAAATCAATGTAATTTGATTCATAATAGACATATATTTACTTATCTCATTTTTTTGTTGATTTACCAATTTTTTATTGTGTTCTATCATACAAAATTTAGATATGTTTTGTAATAGTTCTGTTGTATTTATAGGTTTTAGTGCATAATACGCAATTTTAAGTTTAATAGCTTCCATTAAATAGTTAGCTTCACCATGTGCAGTTGTAAATATCACAGGTATATCTTCGTCATGTTCTCTTATACCTTTAATCATATCGATACCATTTTTATTTGGCATATTTATATCACTGATTATTAAATCTATTTTTGTTTTTCTTTCATCTATATAATAGTTAAATTGATTTATACCATCGTTTCCATCATTGCATATGATAACTTCACCAAATATTTTTACCAAAATGGTACTAAGTGAGTTACGAATTGTTTCATCATCTTCTACATACATTATTGTTAAGGTTTTTAAAAATTCTTTATCAAACATAGATTGATTATATATTAAATTAGCTGAAAATAGTGTTATTTTAGCACAATTCACAGCT
>JAYEPD010000168.1:0-1872 GCA_034723675.1 Campylobacterota bacterium | reverse complement strand
AAAGTAGTTTTTATCTATTTTTGTTATAATAAATACAATATGGAAGAAAAAAATAAAAAAATCATAGTTGGATTAAGTGGTGGGATAGATAGTAGTATGACTGCGTATTTATTAAAAAACGAAGGATATGAGGTTGAAGGTATATATATGAAACTTCATGAATCAGTTATAGGTTATCATGAAAAGAATATAGAAGCTATAGAGAAAGTTACAAGTTTTTTAAATATAAAATACCATGTCATAGATTTTACACAAAAGTTTAAAGATGAAGTTTATGATTACTTTGTACAAAGTTATATAGATGGTATCACTCCAAATCCTTGTGTTAAGTGCAACTCAAAAATTAAGTTTGGTATGTTGTATGAAGAAGCTATGAATTTAGGTGCAGATTTGTTAGCAACGGGGCATTATGCTAAAACAGATGGAAAATTTTTATATAAAGCTGATGATTTATCTAAAGATCAGAGTTATTTTTTAGGGCAAATCTCAAAAGAGGTGATACCAAAACTTATGTTTCCAATGAGTAAATATACAAAAGAGTTCATAAGAGGTGAAGCTATGAAAATACCAGCTTTAGTTGATATTGCACAAAAGAAAGATTCCCAAGAGATATGTTTTGTAGATACTGTTTATACTGATATTTTAAAACAATATACAGATATAGACAAAGAGGGTAAAACCTTGGATAAAGATGGCAATGTGATAGGTCATCATAAAGGTTATATGCATTATACAGTTGGTAAAAGAAAAGGATTTTATGTACATGGAGCACATGAACCACACTTTGTACTAAAACAAGATAAATCAAACAACACTATAACAGTTGGTAAAAAAGAAGATTTAGCTATAAATAATGTAACTGTAGATAAATTAAATATGTTTATAGATGATATTGACTTTATTTGTGATGTTAAACTTAGATTTAGAAGTGCAACTGTAAAATGTCAAGTAAATATAAATGATGATAATGCAACTTTACAATTAAAATCACCTGTTTATGGTGTAGCAGTTGGTCAAACAGCAGTTTTTTATCATGATGACAAAGTTATCGGTAGTGGTTGGATTACAACTACTAAAAATATATAAAAGGAAATAAATAGATTGGAAGAATCAGTTAAAAATATATTAAAACATATTGGAGAAGACCCAAATAGAGAAGGTTTAGTAGATACACCAAAAAGAGTTAAAAAAGCATGGGAGTTTATGTGTAGTGGATACAATCAAGACCCAAAAGAGATAATACAATCAGCACTTTTTACAAGTACAAACGATGAGATGGTAATAGTAAAAGATATAGAAGTTTATTCACATTGTGAACATCATATGTTACCTATCATTGGTAAAGCTCATGTTGCATATATACCAAATGGAAAAGTTATAGGTCTTTCAAAAATACCAAGAGTTGTAGATGTATTTGCAAGACGACTTCAAATACAAGAGCAACTAACAGAGCAAATAGCAGATGCTATCAATGATGCTATATCACCTTTAGGTGTTGCAGTAGTCATAGATGCACGACATATGTGTATGGAGATGAGAGGTGTCCAAAAGATTTGTTCTACAACAGTTACTTCAGCTTTAAGAGGAATATTTAAAAAAGAGAAAAAAACCAAAGATGAGTTTTTAAGTATCATAGCATCTTCATTTCATAAGTAAGTACAAGCTCAATCTTCTAATAAGTTTTTTTTTGATATTATGTCGTTTCAATATAAGTGCGACTGTGGTGGAACGGTAGACACGCGGGCTTGAGGGGCTCGTACTTAACGGTGTGAGGGTTCAAATCCCTCCAGTCGCACCATATAAATTTAAAATCAACAATATTTTTAATTTTATATTTACTAGTAGAAAAATCTAAACATCCATAAAGTTTTA
>JAYEPD010000167.1:0-7518 GCA_034723675.1 Campylobacterota bacterium | reverse complement strand
CAAATAGTGAAGATAGAAGTGATTTAACTAACTGTTCTTTTTTACATCAAAAGATACTGTAGTTTTTATCTATATTTTTAGAGCTTCCCTTAAGTGTTAGGTTATTTATAACTTGATTTGGTATTACTTTTACTTCTCTCTTTATGTACTGATGTTTTCCAAAAATAATTTACTAAATAGTATCCTAAAAAAGAACACACTATAGAATAAAAGAATGAACCTACATACAAAGGTATAACTATATTATCAAAATTTTTAGTAAACCACTCTAAAGTTATCTCTACAGATATAGACTCAACTCCCAAAATAAAACTACCTGTTAAATATTCCATATAATATATAAAAGGCATCGTAAGAGGATTACTTACAAATACCATCGCTAGTGCAATAGGAACATTAAACTTACCAAAAAAAGTCAAAGAAACTACAAGTAGCATTTGTAAAGGCATAGGTATAAATGCTATAAATAAACCTATAAATACACCTCTTGATATCATCTTTCTACTTCCAGATGTGTATTCTGCTGATACTTTATACTTTTCTAAAATAGCATTTAACTTTTTACTTTTAGTTGTCTTTTTTAGTTGTCTTCTTATCATTAGTTATTATTTAATCTTCATCCTCAGATGTATCATTTAACATCTCTTGAATATCATTGTATAACTCTTCACACTCCTCTTTATCTAATGATCTTGTTTCTATATCAGATAAAACTTCTTTAAAAGCATCTTTTAATTCTTGAAGCTCTTTAATCTCTTCATTGATCTCTTCAGTACTATTTTTGTTATCTGCAATCTCTTCAAATAACTCATCTAATCTATCATCAATATCAGGTATAACAGTCTCTTCTAATAACTCTTTTAGTTTTAAATCACATTTTTTCATATCTATTCCCTTTTTATTTAATAGTCCCTTTTCTTAAATATATAATTCTATACAGTATAGGTACATAATATAAATTAAGAATAGTAGCCCAAAGTATTCCAAACCCCAATGCAACTGCCATAGGCTGTAATATCAAAGATTGTCCAGAAGCGAAAAATATCAGAGTACTAAGTCCCAATATTGTTGTAAGAGATGTTAACAAAATTGGTCTTAAACGAAGAAGTGCATACTGCTTTAACTCTTCTAAATTTTTAGATTTTTGTATAAAATCCATCATAATGATACCATCATTTACAACCACACCTGCAAGTCCTACTATACCAATAAGTCCAGGCATAGTTAGATTTAGCCCCATAATATAATGTCCAATAAGAACACCAAATACAGAAAGTGGAATTGTACTTAAAATAATAAAAGATTTTATGATACTATTAAACATCCAAATTAAAGATATAAAAATAAGAACGAGAGCTATTATAAAAGCTTCTTGCATCTCCATTTGAACTTTTTCATTCTCTTTTTGCTCCCCTTTAATCTCTACTTTTACACTTTTATCTAAATTGTCAAGTTCATATTGTAACTCTTTATAAACATCTTCACTTGTAGTTCCATTTAAAGATGCTGTTATACTTTGTATTGCCGTTCCATTTTCTTTAAATATTTGGCTTAAACTTGATTTTGTTTTAAAAGTAACTATATCTTTTAATAGTACTTTTTTAGAACTATTTGGAACTGTTAATTCAAAAGTATCTAAACTATTTTTTATATCTTTGTATTTTGATTGATATATTATATCAATCATACCACTATCATCATACATCTTTGAAAAACTTGATTTAAAATAAAATGGCTTAAGTGTATTTACAATATTTGTTTCAGAAAAACCTAATTTTTGACCATATTGATTTACTGTAAATTTTAAGTCTAGATTTCCAATAAGTATATCATCTGCTACATTTTTAACACCAGTTATACTTGATAGTTTCTCTTTTATTATTTTGATACTTTTAGCTAAATCAACTTCATCATTTCCACTTAAAGCAATCTCTATATCATTTGTAACTATACCAGCCCCTGGAACATATATCTTTAGTTCATCATAAATATCTGAATTTACCTCATCTTTAAGAGCTATTGTCATTTTATCTGAAATAGATTGAGCGGAATTTACTCTTGTCATATCTGTATCATCATACTTAGGACTTAAATATGGATTTATATAAGTATCAAAAAAATTCATAGCAGCTCTTTCTTGAAGATTTACAAATATATGAAAATAAAACTCCTCATTTTGAGGAAGTTGTTTACCATCAAGTTTAAGTCCTATAACAGAACTAATACTATCTATTTCACTTCCTAGTTCAAAGTTCTCTAAAAGTTTTTTCTCTAACTTATATATTATCTCTTGCGTCTCTTTTATATCATGCCCTACTCCAACTGAACCTGAAATATAAACTTGTGTTGTATCAAATTTTGGCATAAACTCAAACTTTAATAGCTTTGAAAATCCAATAGTACCTACAATTATAAAAGATACTAGAAATACAAAAGATATATACTTATACTTTAAAACAAAAGATAAAATAATGTTGTATATATTTTTATTTGTTTCCCAAAAGTTATCTGATTTTTTTCCATCTTTATTTGTTTTAAATGTATGTTTAGCATGAAGGGGTAAAAAGAAAAAAGCTTCAACCAAAGAACTAATAAGTAAAATACTTATCATAATAGGAAGTATTCTCATAAATACACCAGTCTCACCTGACATAAGAAGTATTGGTAAAAAAGCAAATATTGTTGTAGCAGTCGCTGTTAAAACTGCTGGATACATCTCGTACGCTCCATCTAAAGCTGCACTCATTTTATCTTTACCCATCTCTAAATGTCTATAGATATTTTCTCCAACTACAATAGCTTCATCAACTAGCATACCTAAAGCCAATAATGCTCCTAAAAGTGACAACATATTCAGGCTATATCCTAACTGCTCAGCTGATATTAAACCTATCATAAAACTTGTAGGTATCCCTATTGCAACTACAAAAGCTATCCTTGCATTGATGAAGAAAAAGAGTGCAATTGATAAAAGTGCAATCCCAAAAATAATATTTGAAACAACTGTATTTAAACGATTTTTAATCCAAACTGAGGTATCCGTATAAGTATCAAGTTTTATATCTTTGTACTTTTCTTGTTCCTCTTTTAGTATCTCTTTGATCTCTTTAACTAATGCTATTGCATCCCCTGTTTTACCTTTATTGATACCTATTGATACATTTGGTTTACCATTAAAGTGTGAGATATTATTTACATCTGCTAGTTTATATTCAATAACTGCAATATCTTTTAAATATATAGATGTTGTCCCAAAATTTAAAATCATATTATTTAATTTTTTAAGATCTTTTTCACCATTTTGGCTACTCAAATAATAGTGAGTACCTTTATCTTTTATGATACCAGCTGGAAATATTGAACTGATACTTGATATAGTATTTACCACTTGTGCTTTATCTAAATTGTAAGCCTCTATTTTGTTATCATCAAAAGTTATAAGTAGCTCTTTATCACTATCTCCCCAAATTTGAACATCACTTAAATCATCAAGTTTATTTACCTTTGATTTTATATCATCTGCTATAGTAAGTAACTTTTCATGAGTTTTATCACCAAAGATAGCTATAGTTATCAAAGGGAATGCATGCACAACCTCTTTTACAGTTGGTTCATCCATATCACTTGGTAGATTAGATTTTGTTTTTGTAACTATATCTTTTACATCATCAATAACTTCACTTGTTGTATATTCACTTTTTAATTCTATATTTATATTAAAAAAACCTGTTTTAACTACTGTAGATATTTTACTAGCTTCACTTAAACTTGCCAATTCATCTTCTATTTTTTGAACTGCCATTAAATCAAGCATATCACTACTAGCACCTGGATATACACCACTTACAGTTATAGCATCAAGTGAAGATGGAGGAAATATCTCTTTTGGTATCTTCATATATGAAAATATTGCAAGTAAAAACATAAAAAATAAAAGCATGTAGTTTAATATTGGCTTTTCTAAACCAAATTTAATTATAGATTTAATCATATTCTATCCTTGTAACTTTCATAATCAAAATTTTTAACAACATCAAAACTACCATCTTTTCTTTTTATAGCAATACTTGGTAGATTTATACCATTGAATGTTGTAGTTTTAACCATTGTATAGTGTATCATATCTTCTAATATTATTTTATCACCTATTTCAAGAGGTTTATCAAAGGAATAGTCTCCTATTATATCTCCTGCAAGACAACTGTTTCCACCTAGTCTATAAGTGTATTTTTTCTCATTTTTTAAACCAGAACCTCTTATATCAGCCCTATATGGCATAGCTAAAGTATCTGGCATATGACACTCAGCACTTGTATCTAGTATGGCTATCTCCATACCATTTTTAACTATATCTAATACAGTAGCTTCTAGGTATCCTGTCTGCCAAGCTACTGCTTCACCCGGTTCAAGATAAACCTTTAAATGAGGATACCTTTTTTTAAAACTTTTTAGTAAACTTATCAGTCCATTTATATCATAATCAACTCTTGTGATATGATGACCACCACCAAAATTCACCCACTTTAACTTATCAAAAAAAATACTAAAATTATCTTCAAAGTTTTTTAAAGCCCCCTCAAGTGCATCAACATTTTGTTCACATAAAGCGTGAAAATGCAAACCTTCTATTTCCTTTGGTAATTCAAGTGGAAACTCTTTTTTAGTGATACCCAATCTACTATAAACACCACAAGGATTATATAGGTCAACCTCTACACTAGAATATTCAGGGTTAACTCTAAGTCCTAAAGAATTATGTTGTTTAACTAAAGGTTGATATCTATTAAACTGTTTTATAGAGTTAAACACTATATGATTTGATATATTTATTATCTCTTTAAATTCATTTGGTTTAAATGCTGGACTATAAGTATGAACTTCACCACCAAACTCATTTTTAGCTATTAGTGCTTCATTTAATCCACTTGCACAGCAACCCCTAAGATATTTTTTACACATATCAAAGGTATTATATAAAGCAAAACCTTTCAAAGCTAAAAGTATATTTACTTCTGCTTCATCTTGAACTTTTTTTAAAAGTTTTAAATTATTTTCTAAAAGTTCCTCTTCACATACATAACATGGACTTGGTAACACTTTAGAATTCGAATCCACCACCACTTCCTTTATTCATACTTTCATAAACAACTTTTATATACTTATCTCTTACTTCACAATCAAGTATTTTATCACACTGCATACAAGATTCTAAGTTCTTTGACTTTTGACAGTTTTTAAGTAAAACTAACTCTTCATCTAAAGCTATCTGCCATTTGTCTTTTACTTCATTTTCCATAATTAGTTATATGCTTTTTTAACCATCTCTAACTCTGATACACTACCAAAAAAACATGGACTTGTATCATGAATATGTGTAGTTTCACACTCCAGTACTCTTTTTTTCCCATCAATTGCCCCACCACCTGCTGTTTCAAAAATATGTGCAAATGGAAACACTTCAAATAGTTGTCTTAATTTACCTTTTGGTTTATCACTTGCTCCTGGATAAGAAAATAAACCTCCACCTTGTAAAAGTATATGATGAAGATCTGGTACCATACCACCACTATAAGATAAAGTATAACCATCATCAAACATATCTTCAACTAGTTTTTTATGATGAGGATACCAACACTGTTGGGTAGATCCAGGTGATGATATATCACCTTTTTGATTCATAGTTATATCTTTGATATAACTAAACTCTTCATTTTGCATTCTATATAACTTTACACTTTCTCCATCACAAACTATCATCTCAACTCTAGGACCAAACACAACATAAACAGATGCCACTATATTAGCACCAGTAAAATCATTTTTAAAGATACCATATATAGAACCAACTGATAAGTTTACATCAACTAAACTACTTCCATCAAGAGGATCATATGCTATAAAATATTCACCATTTTCATCTATATTTACTATATTGTCTTGCTCTTCACTTACTATTTGTTTTACACAACTTAGTTTTTTAAAGTTATTTTCTATTACTACATCACTTATAATGTCAAGTTCAAGTTGAGTGTCACCTGTAGAGTTTTGTTCTTGACTTTTACCTGTATAACCTTTTGCTATTATTTTTTGTATCTCTATTGTTGATTGTTTTATTGATTCTATTATCTCGTTCATTTTATACCTTTTTTCCATTTATTTTTATCCAATTAATTAAACTATATATATCATTCATATCTAAAATTTCCATATCTTTTGGAAATAAACTTTTTTCTATAGTTTTGTCTGTTGCTATTGTATCACTTACATCAAAATAGTTTTCATTTATTTCATCTCTTTGTATACAAATTCTTGGTAAATCTATAGTTTTTAAACCCTCAACAAGTAAAAAGTCAAATTCACCCAACATTGAAATTATATCATCTATTGAAGATGTTCTTTTCTTTAAAAATGTTGTTTTATGTGGAGATACAACTACTACATCTGCACCTGTTTTTGAGAACTTATAACTATCTTTTCCCTCTTTATCAAATACTGCTTTATCTTTTGGATCATGTTTGATAATAGAGACTTTATATCCCATATCTTGAAGTGTTTCTGATAGTTTCACTATTGTTGTTGTTTTTCCACTATTTGAAGGTCCTGTAAATGCTACTGCTAATCTTTTATTGTTTATATTCATAACTATTATTATATCTAATAGCAAATTAAAACAATTAAAATATGATTAACATTCAAAATTGTATTAGTCCAATCCCACAATAAGTTTTACTTAAGATTAACAAAGAAATTACGCGTGACTAGAAGATTAAGAGCCATTTATTAATACATTTTAATCTGAAGATATATAAAAACTTGTTTGCTAGTAAAGCTATTTCCTTTAATCTTAAGTAAAACTTATTGTGGGATTGGACTAAAGTTATATATTTTATATACAAAATTAAATTTGATTTTATTTTATAATATGTTAAAATGTATAGATTTTATATTTAGGAGAGAAGAATGAACGGTGAAATTTCATATGTACTGGATACTTTTTTTGCACTTTTTGCTTTTGTACTAATAATATTTATGGTTCCTGGCTTTGCAATGCTAGAAGCTGGAATAGTACGAACAAAAAATGTAACATCTGTATTGATGATGAATACAATGATATATGCTATAGCCTCTATGGCTTTTTTACTTATAGGTTATAGTATAGCATTTGGTGCTTTTGGTTCAGATAGTATGAGCCAATGGGCTGTATTTTTATTTCAAATGGCATTTGTAGGAAAAGTTATCAATATAATGAGTGGTGGAGTTAGTGAAAGAGCTAAAATAGTTCCACTTACTATATTTGCTATTGTTATGTCTGCTTTTATATATCCAACTGTAGTTAACTGGACATGGGGAAATAATATGTTAGATGGAACAATATTAAATTTAAGTATGTATGACCTAGCTGGTAGCACAGTGATACATTCAACTGGTGGTTGGGCATTATTAGCTGCAATTTTGATACTTGGTGCAAGAAAAGGGAGGTACCCTAAAAGTGGAGGGGTTAGGGTTATTCCTGCATCA
>JAYEPD010000166.1:0-27274 GCA_034723675.1 Campylobacterota bacterium | reverse complement strand
AATTTTCACCTTAAGCTACCATTGTGATAAGTATGAGATACTGTAAAGTAAACCAACATAGTACCCAGTTAAAAATGATGGGTATAATACTCATTTCCTTTAAAATAGGATTTTAATATATTTGGAACCCTGCACCTAAAAGTATAAATTCCGTATTTATTTGTTATAAGGTTGGTCAAAATGTGTATCCTTACTTATGATAAAATGTGTATGAGTTAAAATATAGTTATATTTTTAAACTATTTTTAGTTAAATGAAACTACTAACTCAGTAGTATTTAAAGTAGTTATAGTTATAATTTCAATTCTAAAGCCCGTATGGTGAAATTGGTAAACACGTCGGATTCAAAATCCGATGACTTCACGGTCTTAACGGTTCAAGTCCGTTTACGGGTACCATTTATATTTTGGACTTATCTATACTAAATTTTAGTAAATTCTATTAGTTCTTCAGTAGTATTAATATTATCTGGTAGCAGTTTTATACATTTTTCTAAGACTATTTGAGTACTTAAAGCATCACTGTAAGCTCGATGATGATCATCTATATTTATATCCAAATACTCTTTTAAGTATTTCAATCCATACCTTTGACAATCGATAGTTCTTTTAGCAAGTTCTATAGTACAAAGTCTTCTATTGCAAAGTTCACCTAAGTTAAATCTTTTAAAACTATCACTTATAAATTTATAGTCAAAAGATATGGCATGTGCAACAAAAAGATCATCTTCTAAAAATATCTTGAACTCCTCCAAAACCGTTTTTATATTTGGTGCATCTTGTGTCATTTGAGGAGTTATACCTGTTAGTTCTTGAATTTTTAGTGATATCTCTTTTGTATTAACTAATGATTCATATGTTTCTATTATTTGATTATTTTTGTATTTAATAGCACCTATTTCTATTATTTGACCATCTTTTGCATTTCCTGCTGTTGTTTCAATATCAACTATACAAAATACCTGATCTTCTAGTTTTGTTTTTAATGTTTTTAATCCAACCATATCATCAAAAAAATACAATGGCATTCCATTTGAGATGAGTAATTCAGTTTCAAGTTCTGTATTTTCAAAAAATGTATCGCTATTTTCCAGTATTTTATTAAATTGTATAATACTTATAGGCGATTTTATAAGTATATTTACTAATTTATTTTTATAATTCATTTGCTTTACTTACAAAGGTTATCATCTTTTGTTTATCTTTAAACCCCTTTTTAACCTCTACACCACTACTAATATCTAATGAATAAAATTTATACCCCTTTAACTCTTCTACATTATGTATAGATAACCCCCCTGCAAGTATTATACGACTACAATCTATATCTTTAAACCATGACAGATCTATCCTTTTGCCAGCTCCCCCATAACTTTCTACAAAAGCATCTACTATTCTGTATTCATCTTTGTATAAGTATAAATCCTCTTTATTTTTAGCTCTTACAACCTTTAGTGACTTAACTGTAAGCTCTTCATAAAAATTATTATCTACTTCAAAATGTATCTGTGCTAAATCTATTTTTGTTATATCTGATATGTGATTTACTGTTTGTGCAGCTTCATTTACAAACAACCCTACACTTTGTACAAATGGAGGAAGTTGTTTAATTATATCTTTTGCTATTTGTGGTTCAATGTATCTAGGGCTTTTATCATAAAATACAAAACCTAAAGCATCAGCACCTGCATCAATAGCATCAATAGCATCTTTTAAGTTAGTAATACCACATATTTTAACTCTCATATAAATCTATACCTACCCTACTTTTATATTTGTAAACTTTTTATAGCTTTACTATAATCTTCATTGCCATAAACATAGCTACCTGCAACTACAACATCAACTCCAGCATCTTTTAAAGCACTTATATTTTTATCATTAACTCCACCGTCTACTTCTATTAAACACTCTGGGTTATGTAATTTTATAAGCTTTTTTAGTTTAGCTGCTTTTTCGATTACACTTGATATGAATTTTTGTCCACCAAATCCTGGATTTACAGACATAAGAAGTACCATATCTAGGTCTTTTATGAGATATTCAATATCTTGTGGTCTTGAATGAGGATTTAATACAATTGCTGGTTTTATACCATAACTTCTTATTTTTTGAATAAGTCTGTGTGGATGTTTCTCCTGCTCAATATGAAACGATATATACTTTGGTTTAAGTGGTGCAAAAAGTTCAACAAAAAAAGTATTGTTTTCTACCATAAGATGTATATCCAAAGGCTTTGAAGCAACTTTAGCAACAGCATTTACTACAACTGGACCAATTGTAAGATTTGGTACAAAATGTCCATCCATAACATCAACATGTATTAAATCACAACCACCATCACAAATAGCCTTTATCTCATCGTTTAATATACCAAAATCTGCACTTAATATAGAGGGTGCTACTAGCATCTGAAATCCTTTTTATATTCAATTTTGCTGATTATATCAAATATATCTATTTTATTTTATTAATTTAGCTATTATAGTAAAGCAAGACTTCGTCGTGTCCTTTAATCTTAAGTAAAACTTATTACTGGATTGAACTAGAATTGATAGATTACTATTATAATCTAATCAAATTTAAAGCTATAAGTAATTATAATTAATCATAAATAAATAAAATAGTTATAAAAGAGGAAATTATGTATATTATTAATGTTGAAAAAGAGTGTGGTTGTTTTAAAAAAAGTTCATTTAAAAATGATATAAAATTTAAGCTTGAATCAGATGCTATAATAGCTTCAAATAAGATGGTAGATGATATGAATAATAACTTTTGTGGTAAACACAGTTTTAAAGCTAAACAAGATGGCAAGAATTTTATAATTAGTGTAACTCAAAATAGTTAATATTATATATATTTTGTTATAATTCCTGAAAAGTTAGGACTCAACTATATGAAACTTACAAATGAAGAGATTTTAGATTATCACTTAGGTGGCAAAATAGGAACTGCTATAACAAAAGATTGTGACACACAAAAAGACCTATCAATAGCATACACACCTGGTGTTGCAATACCTTGTAAAGAGATTGAAAAAAATTCACAATTAGCTTATAAGTACACAGCAAAAGGAAACACTGTTGCTGTTATATCTGATGGCACTGCTGTTTTAGGACTTGGTGATATAGGACCATTGGCTGCAAAACCTGTAATGGAAGGTAAGGTTGTATTATTTAAAAAATTTGCAAATGTTGATGGAATTGATATAGAGATTGATGAGCATGATCCTAAAAAGATTATAGATATATGTGCTGCTATTAGTCCTAGTTTTGGTGGGATAAACCTTGAAGATATAAAAGCACCAAAATGTTTTGAGATTGAAAAAGAGTTACAAAAAAGGGTAAATATCCCTGTAATGCATGACGATCAACATGGAACAGCAATCATCACATCAGCAGCACTTATAAATGCTAGTGAATTAGTAAATAAAAAAATATCTGATTTAAAAATAGTTGTTAGTGGTGCAGGAGCCGCTGCTATGACATGTGCAAAGATGTATAAACAACTTGGTGCAAAACATATCTTGATGATAGATAGTAAAGGTGTTATTAACCATAAAAGAGATGATCTAAATGAATATAAAAAAGAGTTTGTTGTTGAGACTGAAGATGTAACACTACAAGATGCTATGAAAGATGCTGATATGTTACTAGGACTTAGTGTTGCTAAAACTGTTAGTAAAGATATGGTAGCTTCAATGGCTAAAAACCCTATAGTTTTAGTATTATCAAACCCAACTCCTGAAATACTTCCAGAGGAGATACTTGAAGTAAGAGATGATGCAATTATAGGAACAGGAAGAAGTGACTATCCAAATCAAGTAAATAATGTATTGGGCTTCCCGTTTATATTTAGAGGTGCATTAGATGTTCAAGCTAGAAAAATAACAGAAAATATGAAGATGGCAGCAGCAGTAGCATTAGCTAAACTTGCTAAACAACCAATCCCTTATTATGTAAAAGCTGCTTATGATGATCAAACTTTAGAATATGGAAGAGATCATATTATTCCAAAACCATTTAATAAAGAGGTTCTTATTTGGGTAGCATCAGCAGTTGCACTTGCTGCAATAGAAGATGGCGTATCGGATATGAAAGATTTTGATATAGAATCTTATAGAAAAGAGTTAAGAGATATAGCTTACTTAGACAATCCTAATCATATAGAATAGTATTTAGTAAAATTGTAATAGAATTGTAATCAACTTAGATTACAATTCATTTATGAAATACAAATCAATATTTATATCAGATGTACACTTAGGTACAAAATTTTCACAAGCAGAGCAACTATTAGAATTTTTAAAAGATAACGAATCAGAAAATCTTTTTTTAGTTGGAGATATTATCGATGGTTGGGCTATAAAAAGAAAGTTTATATGGGAACAATCGCATTCAGATGTTATACAAAAGATACTTAGAAAAGCAAGAAAAGGTACAAATGTACAATTTATACTTGGAAATCATGATGAATTTTTAAGACCTTTTGCCCCTTTAGTATTAGGAGACTCTTTAGAGATTAAAAAAGATGTAGAATATCTAGCTTTAAATGGAAAAAAATATTTAGTAACTCATGGTGATTTTTTTGATATGATAACAATGACAAAAAAATGGCTTTCTGTTTTAGGTGATGTAGGTTATAGTTTTCTTCTAAATATAAATCTACTTTTAAACAAGTTATATAAATTATTTGGTTTAAGAAAATATTGGTCCCTCTCTAAATATATTAAAGATAATGTAAAAAAGTCAGTAAGTTTTATAACTGATTATGAAGAGATTTTAGTTCAACATGCTAAAACTAATAATTATGATGGTGTGATATGTGGACATATTCATAAAGCCCAGATGAGACAAATAGATGGAATTGATTATTTTAATTGTGGTGATTGGGTTGAAAGTTGTACTGTTGTGATTGAGAACTTTGATGGAACATGGGAGATATTGGATTGTATGAGCAAAGAAGATACTGTTTAAGTTTATCAGGTGGCGGTGTAAGAGGTGCTTTTCACTTAGGAGTATTACAGTATTTATATGAGCAAAATATACAAATAGAAGCGATAAGTGGAAGTAGTATAGGTGCAATAATTGGAGCTTTTTATAGTGCAGGGATTGAACCTAAAAAACAATTAGAAATTTTTAGTTCAAAAGAGTTTAAAGAGATATTTAAATTTAATTATTTTAAACAAGGTGTTTTCAAAATAGATGAAAAAGCTAAAATTTTAAAAAATATAATACCATATAAAAATATAGAAGATCTACCAATACCACTTTATGTATCAACTCTAAATATGACAAAACAGAAAAAAGAGATATATAATAAAGGTTCTATTTTACCTATACTATTAGGTTCATCTGCAATTATACCATTACTTAAGCCCATAAAATACAACAATCAACTTTTAGTAGATGGGGGATTTGTGGATAATCTTCCTATATCAAAACTAAATAAATACAATTCAAAAATAATAGGTATAAATTTACATCCTATGGTAAAATTTAATGAACCAAAATCTACATATAACCTTATTAAAAAAACATTTCGAGCGTTATGGTTAAATCACACTTTAAACTCAATAGATAATTGTGATATTTATATTACAACTCCACAATTGTTAGACTATTCATTGTTTAAATTTAAAAATATGAAAAGTTTATATGAGTTAGGTTATGAAGAAGCTAAAAAAATAAAGTTTTAATATTTATTTTTTAGCTTTTTTATAAAAGCATAAACGATATAGGAGTTTATAAAGAATTTGAAGTTATGTTAAATTACCCACCTAAGTATTCCTGTGGAGAATAAGACTATCGTCACGATTTGAATTGTGTTACAATTGAAGATAAAAAAATGGTGAATAAACTACTAATCATCTTTAATAATTTATTTAATTTTATTATAGCTAAAAAGGGGTTTATGTAAAATTTGCTTATATTAGTATTTATAGATAAAATGGGGATTATTTTTATAAATAAAAGTATTAAAGAAATAGAAATTCAGAAAAATAACTATATTCCTAATTATTGCTTAACTTGTCATTGCAATTTAATCGCATTTAACTAAGATAATTATCTATTGTAACAAAAATTAATAAAGATTAAATTTTTTTATGTTACTATTCGATTTACAGTTTATATAAAGTAGTGGAGTATCAATGAAAAACCTAGTTATAGTAGAGTCACCAGCAAAAGCCAGAACCATATCCAAATTTTTAGGAAAAGATTATAAGGTTATGGCATCTATGGGGCATGTAAGGGACTTACCAAAATCAAAACTAGGATTTGATCCACAAAATAACTTTGAACCACAATATATGGTATCAAGAGACAAAACAAAAGTGATCTCCGAACTAAAAAAACAGATAAACAAAGATACAGTTATCTACCTAGCGGCCGATGAGGATAGAGAGGGGGAAGCTATAGCTTGGCATCTTATCCCTGCTTTAAAAATAACTAAAAACCCTTTAAAAAGAATAGTATTTCATGAGATAACAAAAAATGCTATATTAAAAGCATTGGAGTCTCCTAGAGATGTAGATCAACACCTTGTTGATGCTCAACAAGCAAGAAGAATTCTTGATCGTGCAGTTGGATATCAACTCTCTCCTCTTTTATGGAAAAAAGTTAGATATGGTTTAAGTGCAGGTCGTGTTCAAAGTGTTGCTGTGCGTATTATTGTTGATAAAGAGAGAGAGATAGAGTCATTTATCCCTGTTGAGTTTTGGAAAGTAAAAGCTTTATTTGATAACCCATCTCTAAAATCAGAGTTAGCTAAAATAGATGGAAAAACTTCTAAAGTAAACAATGAAAAAGAAGCAATGATTATAGAAAATAGTTGTAAGGAAGGTTCATATACACTAGAAGATATAGAAGAAAAAGAATCAAAAAGAAACCCTGCACCTCCATTTACAACTTCAACTCTACAACAAGAGGCTAGTAGAAAAGCAGGTTTTGGTGTAAAGCAAACTATGATAGTAGCACAACAACTTTATGAAGGTGGAGTTAATATACCAGGACACACAGGTGGACTTATAACATATATGAGAACAGATAGTGTTAATCTTTCTACATTTGCAACCTCTATGGCAAAAGATGTGATAGAGCAGGAGTATGGAAAAGATTATTCTTTAGGAAAACCTAGACATTATAAAAGTAAAGCAAAAGGGGCTCAAGAAGCCCATGAAGCTATTCGTCCTGTAAATCTTGCACTTAAACCTAGTGATGTACAACCGTATCTTGATAGTGGTCAATATAGACTTTATAGTCTTATATGGAAAAGAACAATTGCAACACAAATGGCACAAGCAGTTGTTGCAAATACAACATATAAGATAAGTGGTGGGAAAAACAAAGAGTATGAGTTTCAATCTAAAGGTACAAGAATAGTATTTCCAGGATTTATGAAAGCATATACAGAAGGTAGTGATGATCCTGAAGCAGCACTTGATAATAAAGATGTAATACTTCCTAGTATTAAAAAAGGTACTATTTTAAATATAGAAAATTTAGAAACAGAACAAAACTTTACAAAACCACCTGCTAGATACACTGAAGCTTCACTCGTTAAGAAAATGGAAGCAGAAGGGATAGGACGACCATCAACTTATGCACCAACTATTGCAACTATTCAAGCAAGAGAGTATATCATCAAAACAGAAGATAAAAAACTCAAACCAACTTTAATAGGAACGGTTGTAAATGACTTTTTAGTAGAACACTTTGATCATATTGTATCTTTGGGATTTACAGCCCATGTTGAAGAGGAGTTTGATCAAATTGCAGAGGGTAAAATAGCATGGCAAGATGTTATGAAAGAGTTTTATGAACCATTTGTAAAAAATATTGAAGATAAAACAGAAAATGCACCAAGAGCAAAATTTTCAGATATTAGAGAGTTAGGAAACCACCCTACTTTAAATAAACCTATAACTGCTAGAGTTGGTCAATATGGACCATATGTACAATGTGGAACAAAAGAGGATGAGGAGAAACCTAAAATAGCTTCAATCCCAAATAATATAAGTGTAAATAATATAACACTTGAAGAATCTCTTGTATTGCTTCAACTACCAAAAGTTTTAGGTCAATGGGAAGATGGAAATGATATAAAAGTAAATATTGGAAGATTTGGTCCATACTTGCAAATAAAATCAGAATATTTTTCTTTAAAAGAGGATGACCCTTACACAATTGAACTCCCAAGAGCTATAGAAGTTATAAAAGAACTTAAAGAGATAAAAGCAAAAGCACTATTAAAAGATTTTCCCGAAGAAGAGACTCAACTTTTAATAGGACGATATGGTCCATATATCAAATCAAAAAAGAAAAACTATAAACTACCAAAAGAGTTAGATGAGCAAGATATTAAAGCTTTAAGTTGGGATGAAGTAAAAGAGATAATTAAAAATCAACCTCTCAAAGGTAGAAGAGGAACTACTGCTAAAAAGACAACAGTAAAAAAAACAAGTCCCAAAAAAGCTACAGGAACACAGAAAAAAACAACAACTAAAAAAACACCTACTAAGAGAACAACTACTACTACAAGAAAAAAAGCAAGTAAAAAAGAGGATTAACTAAATAATATATTTAGCTATCTCTTGTTTTGATCTATATTTTATCCCTTTTGTAATCTCTTTGAAGTTCTCATCTAAATCATCTAAAAAAAGAACTCCATATTCTTTATCTAAATCGGTTCTTCCATAAGATACAACTATATTAGAGGCTAACTTTTTATCTTCAAAAGTTGAATTTTTTTCAAATAAACAAAATGGACCAGTTGCATCTTCAAGTCTTACTTTATAATATTTTTTACTTTTTGTATTTTTTAATTTTTCATTATCATCTTTATCTCTACCAACTATAAGTTTAGCACCATTTGGTAGTCTTAGGTGACGCCCTGCTTTTAATGTATCTATATCATCAACTTCTAAAGTTGCATGATTTACAAAATCTTTTAATTTTTCACCAAATTGTATCTGGGTTAATAAACAACCACCACCAGGTGATTCAAAATCTTCTAAACCTATCTTTGATGCAAGTTCAAGTTGTCTATGTCTACTTCTACCTTGTATATCAAGTAGTTTTTCTCTATTTATCCAACCTTCAAGTTCTGGTTTTGTAGGTTCCATAAGTTTAGCACTAAGTGGTCTTAGTATCAACTCATCAAAATCACTAAGTTTTTTTACACTAATCATAGCATCTTTTCTTTGTGACATAGGTCTTTGACCTAAAACTTCACCACTAATCATAAAGTCTGCATCAAATTTTTTAAGAAGTTTACCTGTATGTCTAAACATAAAACCATGACAATCTATACATGGATTAAAATTTTTTCCATATCCAAATTTTGGGTTAAAAAGAACTTCATCAAGATATAATTCTCTAAGGTCTAATATCTCTAGTTTTACACCTATTTGCTTACACATATTTTTCATATGTTCAGTTCTATCTATTGAAGAACCAAAACCAATATTTATATTTACTGCAACTACTTCAATATCTTGATCTATTACAATTTTCATAGCTAAAACAGAATCTAATCCTCCACTAAATAATGCCAATGCTTTCATAATTTACCTTTTTACTTTACTAATTTTAATGGATCTATATATTTACTATTTTTAGTAGCTTGAAAATGCAATATATCATTTACACGACCTACTACATAACCTTTAGGTATCCATTTACCTGCTTTTAGTGTTGGTGATATCTTATCAAGGTGTGAATATATTGTATGTAAATTATTTGCATGTTTCACAATAACAACATTTTCAAGTAATCCTGAGTTTTGTTTTGCATAAACAACTTGCCCCTTAAAGACACTAAACACTTTTGCATTTGGCTTTTTTGTTTTTAAAGATGCAGATTCATTAAATAATTCCATTTTATAAACTTTATCATAATACTTACCGAACTTTTTTACAACTTGGTATGATTTCAATGGAGCAATAGTTTTTCTTCCACTATATTTAGATATTTTAACACCTTTTGCAGATGAACCTATTTTTTTAACTTCTATATTTATATCATTATCAAGTTCTTTTCTTTTTGCAATTTTAAGATCTTTTGTTTTTTTCTTTTTTGCTTCATTTTGCAATATTTTATTTTTACTTGCTTTTAGTTTCCTCTTTTTTTCTATCTCTAACTCTTTTTTCCTCTTTAATTGGGCATCTCTCTTTCTCTTTTTGGCAAGAGCTTTTGCTTTTTTTATCCTTAACTCTTCTGCTCTAATCTCTTTTTTCTTTAAAATATCTAGACTACCTAAAAGGTCAGTTATTTGATTCTGTTTATTTATCACTATTTGTAAATTTTTCTGATAAATTTTGTGTTTTTTATTGAGTGATTCTATTGTATTTTCGTGTTTTAATTCAAGCTCTTGATACTTTTTTTGTATCAAATCTTGTTTTTCAATATACTTTGATATTTTTGTTATACTTTTTTCATTTTCCCTTATCTCTTTATTTATTTTTAGATACTCAACATTTAAGTTTAATATCTCTTGTTTTACATTTTCAAGAACTAACATATAAAGCTCTTTTGATACTATATCGTCTAATGATTGTTTTTTAACTTGCTCTGTCCCCATAGTCATAGCATAGTTTTCAATTACAAAGGCGATAACATCTTTTTGTATTTTATCTTTTTTTAAAGAAAGTTTTTTTGATAATTTATTTAGTTTTTTTAGCTTTTCTTTTGCATTTCTTAGTTTTAATCCATTTAAAATAAGTTTATTATTTGTTGTGTCTAAAACCTTTATAATGTTTTTATATAGTTTTTCTTCATCATTAATCTTTTTTGCTAACACTTCCATATTTTTATTTATATTGTTTTTTTCATATAAAGTAGTACTATATTGTTTTTTATTTTGATTTATTTTTGTATCAATATCTTTTACAGAAGATATACTATAAGAGTAAAACAGTGTTAAGAATAAAATTATTTTTTTCATTATTTAATTGTTATTTTAATTTATATTGTATTAAAAGACCAAAAAATGTCACAAAAGGTATAATAAATGCCAACAATGTTATTTTTAATATTTCAAAATCAAGTTGAATTGTATTTGGTATGATTGATATAATTTCAGGCTGAATTATATAAGATATATTATCAACAACTAAATATAACATTGTATAAACAAATAATGATGAGATAAATGCACTCAATAGTATTATTTTAATTATTGGTTTTGAAGCATAAAGTAACGATCCTCCATGAAGTTGAATAATAGATATCCTATCACCATGCTCAAAAAACCATATTTTTATCTGTTTTGATAACAATAAAAAAGATAATATTAATACCACACTAAACAATAATAGTGTGACATTTTGTATCAAAATTAAAAGAGTGTATATTTTATTGTGGTCAGTTGAGAATGTTTCAACTTTTTTTATACTTGAAATTGTTGTTAACTCTTTTCTTATTTGCTCTAATTTTAAAGTTGTAGGAAACTCTTCTAAGTATATTTTATAAAAATATGGGAGTTTTTTATTTAAAAGATCAACTGAAGATTCAGATAAATTTTCTTTAACTCCTTTTATTATTTTTTCTCTACTTAATGGTAATACCTCTTTAACTTTTACATCAGCTAACTTATCTATAGTAACCAATGGAGTATTTGAGATAACAACTATAGAATAATCATTGATAATACTATTTTTATAACCATAAACTACTTTATCTACAAGTAAATAAGCTGCAAATACAAGTAACATAATACTCAAAGGTAATGAAAAAGAGAAAAAAGACTTAAGAAGCTTCATAAATTACACCTTCATCTATATTAAATCTTCTATATTTTATACCAAAACTTGTCGGTATTCTATGTGTTACAACAACAACAGTGATACCTAAATGTTCATTTGCATTTTTTAATAAGGTCCATATAACATCTGATGAATATTCATCAAGATTACCTGTTGGTTCATCAGCAAATATAACACTTGGATTGTGTGCTAAAGCACGAGCAACTGCTACTCTTTGTTGTTCACCTCCACTTAATTCAGCAGGATATGCACCAATTTTATGACTTAACTTTACATGTTTTAGAAGTTTTTTTACTTGTTTTTTAGATACTTCATCATCATAATTATGAATTTTTAAAGGTAACATAATATTCTCTTCAATAGTATAATCAGAAATAAGCTTATAGTCTTGAAATACAATACCAATATGTTTTCTTAAATCCAATAATGTATTGTAGTTATATTTTGATAAATTTACCTTATTTACAAATAAGTGACCCTGTTTTACTTTTAATTCACCATAGAATGATTTTAAAAGTGTGGACTTTCCACTACCACTAGAACCACTTATAAAGATAAATTCTCTCTCTTTAATATTAAAATTTGCATTTTCAATTATATTTTTTTTATCGTCATAAGATAGGGTTAAATTAGTTGCTAATATCATTGTAACACTTCCAATATTGCTTTGTGTGCAATAAGATTTATTTTTGTTTTAATTGGTTCACCTTGAAAGTATCTTATTTTATTATTTTGTAGAAGCAGATATTTAGAAACAGGTCTATTAAAACTACCAAATGTAACTTTAAATATTAAGACTTCACCATCTTTAGTTTCATAATATGATTCAAAGTTTATAAGATATTCTTTTGTTATAATTGTTTCTATATTAATACTTTTTTTAATTTTATCTTTTTCATAAATAGCAGGAAAAGTAAAATCTAAATCATAGCTAATATCATCAGAATTATCTTTGGAATATATTGTAATATCCCAAATTGTTTTCTCTTGTTTTTTCCATCTTGCTTCATATTTACTTGTTATATCTATATCAACATTTTCTAATATCTTATGTTTATAATCTTTAAAGTTATTCAACAATAAAGATGAATATTCAAAATAATTTGGACTATCAGTTCTAAGTTCTAGCGTTCCGTCTATTTTTAGAACCCTCATACACTCTTCTATAAACTCAACACTCATAACTCTTCTATGTGGTTTTTTATCCCAAGGTACAGGAAAATGTACAAATACACGCCCTACACTATTTGACTTTAAAAATTCCAAAAATAATCTAGCATCATAATTTAAAACTAACACATTTTCAATATTTTGTAATTTAATAGCTTTTAAAACTTGTTCAATAGATGGATAATGTATCTCCAAACCTATTATAATTTTATCTGGATTTTGTTTTGCTTGGTGCAAGAGATGCACTCCACTACCAAATCCAACTTCTACCCATATCTCTTTTGAAGTATTAAAATCATTTGCAAAATAATCAATAGTTTTAATATATTTCTCTTCTGGTTCAAGTTTTTTATAAATAGAGTTTGTATTTGACGATATAACTTTTGCTTTTGAAACTTCAGCATATCTATTTAATGCATCTTTCATTAGACTAACAGGAGTTAATCTTGTAGTACCATCAAGTTTCATAAGGTACTTGTGCTCTTTTTTTACTTTAGTAATTAAAAACTCTTTATTATCTAAATTTACACATATTTTTTCATCTTGTTTTCCTTTTAATACAAAAGGAAATACTTCATTGACTTCTATGTCATTATGTTGTTCTATTGAGATATGTGGCATAATATTATTGTTGTACTATCGCAATTTTAGATAACTTTTGAAGTGATTCTGGTGTTTTTGCAGAAGTTAAACCATGTTTATCTATACTTTGAATACTATAGCCATATTCTATACCTCTTACAACATCAGAATCTTCATATCTAAGATCTTTTATATTTGGTATCACTTTCTCTTTTGCACTCCAACCATCTTTTGTAACTTTATAAATATTGTAAGCTACCGTTCTATCATCTGAGGCTACCCAGTTTATAACAACTTTATTATCTTGAATACCTATATAAGTTACTTTTGGCATCTTAGGTTTATCTAGAGTTGAACCCATTATTGGTTTAATATCTTCTATTTTACTCTCTAATCCATCTTTATCAACAGTAGTTATTTTGTAAAAATATAGTTTTCCATCATCACTTATAGTGTCATCAAACATATTATGTTTTATTGAAGCTTTATGTATTTTACTAAAGCTTCCATTCGCACTATTTGATCTATAGATGTTATAAGATACTACATCTTTTGTATCTGATTTATCCCATGACAGTTGTATCTTTCTTGGTAATTTTTCAGAGGCTTTTAATTTTTTAATTTGAGTTGGTAATGGTTTTGTTGTTCCTCGACTTATCTCACTAGAATCTGAAACTATACCATCAAAAGTAACTACTTTTATTCTATACATATATATATCATTGTCACCTAGGTCATCATCTATGTATTCAACATTGTATCTATCTTCAACTACTGCTATTTGTTTCCATTTTGGTTGAGTTGGCGATGTTCTTTCAATTATATATTTTGATACTCTACTACTATGGTGTGGTCTCCATAAAATTTTAATTTGTCTTGGCAATCCATCTATTGTTTCTATTAAAGATACAGACTTCATATTTGGTAATGTAGATATAGCTACAGTTTTACTAGCAACACCTTCAAAACCTTCAAGTGAATGTAATGCTATTTTATATCCATATTTACTATTAGGGTTTAAATCTTTATCTAGATAATGTGTTGTATATTTATTGTTAATTGTTGCTACTCTTTTAAACTTTCCATCTTTTTGCATATCTGCTCTTATTATATGATAACCTTTAGCTTTAGATATGTCTATTTTTTTCCACTCTAATGCAACAGCTGTTATATCTGGTATCATCTTTATATATTTTGCATCTACAACTGGTAAACTATTATCTATTTTAGGTTTTATTGGTGTATTTGGTTTTTTTTCACATCCACTAAATACTATTAGTGAACCTATTAACAATGTATTTACTATTAACTTTTTCAATATACTCTTCCTCATTAAAATTATCTTTATAAAAACTTCTCATATCTTCTGGCATATCAACCACAAAATTCATCTCTTTATTTGTTATAGGATGCTTTAGATATAAATTAAATGCGTGTAAATAAACTCTTTTGATTTTATCTGTATTGCCCTTAAAACCGTATAAATCATCTCCTAAAATATGTCTATTTATTGATTCAAGGTGTACCCTAATTTGATGTGTTCTACCTGTATATAATTTTGCAGCTATCAACTCATACTTTGTATTTAAGCTATTAGTGAGTTTAATAAATGAAGTTTTTGCTGATTTACCATGAGGAACAATTCCCATTTTTAATCTATTGTTAGGATTTCTTGATATTGGAGCGGTTATTGTTAAATCATCTTTTAAAGGCAAATCTGTAAATGCTAAATAATACCTACCCATAGTTTTATCTTCAAGTTGTTTTGATAAACCTATATGTACCTCATTTGTTTTTGCTATAACAATCAAACCACTTGTACCTTTATCTAATCTATGTACAATTCCATGTCTCTCTTCACCACTTATGGTTGATAAAGATATATTTTTTAATTTTAACCAATCAACTAATGTAGCTTCCTTAACACTGGGTGCCCCATGTACTACAACACCAGATGGTTTATTTAAAATCATAAAATACTCATCTTCATAAACAATTTCAACATCAAACTTTACCTCTAAAGGTTCTGTTTTTTTTACTTCAGGTAAATTAACATTAACTATTTGATCAACTTTTAGCTTCATACCACTTTTTGTATTTTGTTTATTTGAGACTTGTACGCAACCTTTTTTTATTAGGTTATCTATTTGATTTCTTGATTCATTTAATTTATTCGATAAAAATATATCCAATCTCATCTCTTTTTCTACAGTAAACTTTTTGTTATTCATTTTTAGCTATTATTCCTTCATGGTATATTTTTTTGACAAACGGATAATTTCACATTTTAATTTTGAATTAATTTTCTTAATATTTCCACTAGCATTATTATCACATCACTTAATAAGTGAAGCGAACGCAATATTAGCACAGAAACAATTAATCTATTATCTTGTAGCATCTATAGCATTTGTAGTTGTGTTTATTATACCATTTCGAAGTTTAACACGATTTATCCCCTTTGTTTATTGGTTTGGTATATTTTTATTAATTTTAGTTGAGTTTTTTGGAACAACTAAACTAGGTGCTACAAGATGGTTAGATATTCCATTTATAAATATGACTATACAACCATCAGAACTATTCAAACCAGCTTTTTTACTTATGATTGGTTATTTAGTTACACAAAAACCACCTCCACCTACAGGATATGGACTAAAAGATTTTTCATATTTATCAATTTTTATTATTTTACCTTTTGTTCTTATAGCTAAAGAGCCTGATTTAGGTACCTCATTAGTATTATTACTTGTTGGTTATGGAGTATTGTTTCTTATAGGTATAAATTGGAAAATTATAGCTAGTATTGCACTTATATTAGTTATATCATCCCCTGTTATATATACATATTTGATAAAAGATTATCAGAAAAAGAGAATTAGTGATTTTATAAGTGAGGAACCAAGTTATCATGTAAAACAATCTATGATAGCGATTGGTTCAGGTGGTGTAGTTGGTAAAACAAAAGAGGAAGCAACACAAACGCAACTAAAATTTTTACCCATTGCAACTAGTGATTTTATTTTTGCATCTTTTGTTGAAAGATATGGTTTTTTAGGTTCAATTGGATTGATTTTTTTATATCTCTTGTTGATACTACATCTTTTACTTTTACATCATCACTTCAAAAAAGATCATTTTATAAGTGTTTTTGCAAGTGGCTTGGGACTTCTTATATTTTTAGATATGAGTGTAAATATTCTAATGGTTATTGGTTTTGCACCTGTTGTTGGTTTGCCCTTGCCTTTATTTAGTTATGGAGGAAGCTCTTTTATTAACTTCATTGTTTTATTTGCTATCTTAGAAAACCTTATAGCCTTTAGGTTTATGGATGGTTATAGTTTCAACAGAAAACTTTGAGCTATTTTTAATAAAATTTTGAGTAAAATCCATATATGGATACATTAAATATATTAAAAAATAGACTCGATCAAGTCACAAAAGAGTTTCAAATTCTTATTCGTGAAAATAGACAATTAAAAGAGAAACTTGAAAGTATGCAAAATGAAAATGACATTTTTACTAGAAATAGTGAAGATTTAATCCTAACAATAAAAAATAAACTACAACAAGATGAGAGAAAAAATTGAAAGATATTACATTTCACATCAATAATGAGGCTTATACTATAACAATAGGTGAAGATAAAGAGAACCATATAAGAGATGGTTTAAAAAAGTTTTTAACTACTGATAAAAACCTAAGTACAGCAGAATTGCTCTTAGCATATTTACGAAAAACTCAAGAACTTGTAACATTGGAAGAAGAGATTCAAAGTGAAGTTAATAAACTTCCATCGTTAGAACAATTGAAATCTTTTCAGTAAAATAAAAATAATAATTTATAGGAATAGATATGACAAATATTCAATCTCTTAGAGGTATGAAAGATATTATAGACAAAGAAAGTGAACTTTTTACATATTTTGTGGAAAACTGTTCAAATATAGCAAAAAAATATGGATACTCTTATATAGAAACACCTATTTTAGAAGAAACTGCTCTATTTAAAAGAGGTGTTGGAGAGAGTAGTGATATTGTTTCTAAAGAGATGTATCAATTTATAGATAAAGGTGATAATGATGTATGTTTAAGACCAGAAGGTACAGCAGGTGTAGTAAGATGGTTTTTGCAAAATAAAAAAGATAAAGCTGGTGGATTAACAAAAGTATTTTATGCAGGTCCAATGTTTAGATATGAAAGACCTCAAAAAGGTAGATTAAGAGAGTTTCACCAATTTGGTTGTGAATCTTTTGGTGAAGCTAGTGTTTATGAAGATGCAACAATTATTTTCATGATTACTGATATTCTTGATTTTTTTGAAATAAAATACAAACTTCAACTAAACTCCTTAGGTTGTCAAGATTGTATGCCAACTTACAAAGAAAACTTAGTTTCTCATCTAAATACTTTAACTTTATGTGAAGACTGCAACAGAAGAATCACCACTAACCCTATAAGAGTTTTGGATTGTAAAAATAGTTCTTGTCAAGATGAACTAAAAAATGCACCAAAAATCACAAATAGTTTATGTGAAGTTTGTGATAAAGAGTTTACTAAATTAAAATCTATACTAGATAACAATAATATATCTTATGAGATAGACTCAAATTTAGTTAGGGGATTGGATTATTATACAAAAACTGCTTTTGAATTTGTTAGTTCTGATATAGGTGCTCAAAGTGCTATAGCTGGTGGTGGAAGATATGATAGACTTACAGAATTTTTAGGTGGCAAAGCAACTCCTGGTATTGGTTTTGCAATAGGTATCCAAAGACTTCTTGAGCTAATCGTTAAAAAAGAACCAAAAGAAGAGATTATTTATATTGGTGCTATGTGCGAAGATGCAATTGATACTGTTTTTTCTAAAGTTTTTGAAAAAAGAAAAATAAGTAAAGTTATAACGGATTATAAAAGTAGAGCTTTTAGTAAACATCTTAACAACGCACAAAAACAAAATGCAACAATAGTAGCACTTATTGGTGAAGATGAACTAAAAAACAATACTATAAAGATAAAAAATATGTTATCTAAAGAGGAAAAAACCATTAATCTAAATGAGTTTTAAACACCCCTTGGGAATTGATGAAACTATTTAATTCCTAAAAACTCCATAGCTTCTATTTGATCTTCATCATACTCTTCTAGTGGGTTTTCTTTAATTAGAGTTATCACATATTGTTTCACTTGCTCTCTTACATCTTCTATATTATCAACTTCTACAAAAGCATTAAATCCCATTGGATGATCATTAAAAGTGAGTGTACCTTCGCAATTTTCTTCGATAAACTCTGCTATTCCTCTGTAAGTAACAAAATCAAATACTACACAATGGTATCCTATATCCTCTATTTCATCATCACAGAATAGATCTATTCCTTCATTTGGATGATCATGATATAGATACTCTTTGGACTTACTTGCAACTAATTGTAAATAATCATCTGGCTTCTCTATCTCTACTTTTTTCATATTAAACTATCTCCTATATCTTTAAATTTTAGTTCAATCCCATAATAAGTTTTACTTAAGATTAAAGGAAATAGCTTTACTAGCAAACAAATTTTTATATATATTCAGATTAAAATCTATTAATATATGGCTCTTCATCTTCTAGTCACGCGTAATTTCTTTGTTAATCTTAAGTAAAACTTATTATGGGATTGAACTATTTAATTTTTTTATTTTAACTACTTAAAATAAAAAAAGGCTTCTATGACAACATAGAAACCTTTTTATAGTTTAATTTAAGTTATAGCTGTATTAAAATGCTTTAGTCATAACTTTATTTAGTCTTTGCGTAAATGCTACAGTATCTTTTATCACAATACCCTCAGACATTTTTGCTTGATCTAATAATAACCATGAGATAGTATCAATCATATCATCATCTGTACAACCATTTAAGCTTTGTACGATTGCATGATCTGGATTTATCTCTAAAATTGGTGCAGATTCAGGTACTTCTTGTCCCATAGCTTTCATCATTTGTGCCATTTGAGCCATTGGGTCATTTGGATCTTTAACTACACAAGATGGAGAATCACTTAATCTATTAGTAGTTTTTACCTCTTTAACTGCTTCACCTAAAGATGTTTTAATTTTTTCTACGATAGATTTGAATTTTTCTTCAACCTCTTTTGCTTCATCTTCAGTTTGCTCTGTTTTTGGAGCTTCTGCTGATGTAATATCTTTAAAGTCCCAATCTTTGTATGCACCAATACTTGGGGTGATAACTTCATCTATCTCTTTATCATCTAAGATAAGAACTTCGATGTTATTTTTCTTGTAACTTTCCATAAGTGGAGAGTTTCTTAAAATTCTTTCATCATCACCAACGATATAGAAAATAGCTTTTTGTTCTGTATTAGCTCTATCTTTATATGCTGCTAAACTTGTAAGTTTTTCTGCATCATTTGTAGATTTGTATCTAACTAATTCTAAAATAGCATCTTTATTTACATGATCTTGGTATACACCCTCTTTTAATGCTCTATTGTATTGAGCTGTAAATTCTAAATATTTTTCTTCATCTTTTGAAAGTTTTTTTATCTCACTTAAAACTTTTTTAACTGAAGATTGTTTGATATTTGCCATAACTTTATTTTCTTGTAAAAGTTCTCTAGATACATTTAATGGTAAATCTTCACTATCAATGATACCTTTTACAAATCTAAGATATGTTGGTAAAAGCTCTTTTTCACTATCAGTTATAAATACTCTTTTTACATATAGTTTAACACCTGGTTGAAAATCAACTCTATACATATCCATAGGAGCTGTCATTGGAATGTAGAATAATGTTGTATATTCACTAACACCCTCTGCTTTTGTATGTACGAAAGCCATTGGTTCATTGCTATCATGAGAAATAGTTTTATAAAATTGATTATAATCATCAGCTGTTAAGCTTGACTTTGATTGTGTCCATAGTGCTGTAGCTTCGTTGATCTGTTCTCGTTTTTTCTCTATTGAAGTTTTAGCCTCTTTTCCAGCTTCTTTATCTTCATCTGACAACTCTTCTGTTACCTCTTCAGAGTAGTTTAGGAAAATTGGGTAAGCGATATGATTTGAGTATTTTTTAACTATTGTTTCAACTGTGTGTTTTGATGTATATTCACTTATCTCTTCCTCTTTTAGTTTTATATAGATAACTGTACCAGACTCATCTTTAACACAAGGACTTAAATCAAAACTACCACTACCATCGCTTGACCACTTGTAAGCTTGATCTTCACCAGCTTTTTTGGATATAACATCAACTTTAGAAGCTACCATAAATACAGAATAAAAACCAACACCAAATTGTCCAATTAAATTACTATCTTTTTTAGCATCACCACTTAAAGCTTCAACAAATGATTTTGTTCCAGATTTTGCAATAGTACCAATAGAAGCGATTAAATCTTCTTCATTCATCCCTATACCGTTATCTGCAATAGTTATAGAGTTATCTTCTGTATCAAGTTTTATATTTACAGCACCTTTAAAGTCAGCATAACCCTCTTTTAAATTATCTTCTGTTAATCTTAAATAGTTAAGTTTATCGATAGCATCACTTGCATTTGATACAAGCTCTCTTATAAAAATCTCTTTATTTGAGTATAAAGAGTGAGTCATTAGTTTTAAAAGTTGACCTACTTCTGTTTGAAATTCATGTTTAGCCATATTTTATTCTCCTATAAATTGTTTTTAATATTTTTTTGAGTTGAAATATTAACATAAGTTTATAAAAGGAAGCTAAAGTTTTACAAATAATTAGCACTTTTAGTTATAGAGTGCTAAAATTACTTTAGGAAACCTCTAATCTTCAAATATTATCATATCGTATTGTTCATTTTTCACAACAAGTGCTTTGTTGTTAGATAAATTTTCTTCCTTACTAACTTCTAAGTTTTTAATATGCAATTTTAAAGTTTCTATTTCTCTTTTTAATTCCAAAATCATACTAACCCCAGATAAATTAATACCCTCATCTCTAGTCAAATTTAATATTGTTTTTATATTATCAATATTTTCTTGAGAATATAATCTTATCTTTCCATTTGTACGACTAGGTTTTACTAAACCTTCTCTTTCGTATTGTCTTAGTGTTTGAGGATGAAGTTTTAATATTTTAGATACTTCACTTATTAAATACACAGGCTCACAATACGATTTACAATATTCCATTTTAAATCGTATCTGGGAGTTGTTTTTCTAACTGTTCAACAAACTCTTCATCTAAATTATCTATTAAAGGTAAAATTATATTTGCTTTTAAATATAGCGTACCTTTTTGTTTTGTTTTTCTATTTAAAACACCCATCTCTTTTACTCTAAACTTTTGATTTTGTTTTGTATTTTGAGGAACTTTTAATGTAATCTCTTTTGATAGTGTTGGTATTGTAACTTTTCCACCAAATAATGCAGTTTTTAAAGAGAGATTAAATGGTTGTATTAAATCATCTTCATCTCTTTGATATATCTCACTATCTTGTACGATTAATGTTATGATTAAGTCACCTCTAGGGTATCCAGTAGCTTCTCTACCTTTACCTTTTGCTCTTATTTTTTGTCCTGATTTTATACCTTCTGGTATTTTAATATCAAATGTCTCATTATTAATAGATACATTTTTCAATCCACCTAAAATAGCCGTATTAAAATCGATTGATAAATTAGCACTAATATCTAAATCAGGTTCAGAAAAACCTTGACCTCCAAAGCCCCCATGGAAACCTCCGCCTTGTCTAAAACCACCACCAAAACCTTGTCCACCTTGTCCAAACATCTGTCTTAATATATCATTTATATCAGCACCTGACCCCTGACCTTGTGCAAAGTCATGAAAATTTTGACCACCAAACATATCATCACCATGCATATCATATTGAGATTTTTTATCTTCATCCCCCAATACTTCATATGCTGCATTTATCTCTTTAAATTTCTCTTCTGCTTTTGGATCTTTATTCATATCTGGATGATATTTTTTAGCCAATCCTCTATAAGCTTTTTTTATCTCTGCTACAGTCGCATCTTCACTTATACCTAATGTTTCATATAAACTTTTTGCCATATTTTATAATACCTTTAAAATAATAATTTTTTAATTTTCGTATTATATCATAAACTTGAGTCTTAGTCAATCAAGGTTATAATATCTATATCTTAACAAATGGAACTTTAATGATAAAAGATGCACCCTTATAATCTTTATTATTATATTTAAACTCTTCATTAAAAACTTCTATTCTACCATCAAGATGATTATTTATAAGATTATATGTCATATGCAATCCTAGACCTGTACCCAGTGATTCATGTTTGGTAGTAAAATAAGGTTCAAAAATTTTATTTATGATATCTTCAGGTATCCCCCCTGCATTATCTTTAAATCTTACATCTATAAAATTTTTATTTTTATAAGCATCTATAAATACAATTTTATTTTCTATCTCTTTTGAACATAAAGCATCTTTTGAATTATTAAATATGTTCATAAAGCATTGTAATAACTCATTTGAATAAGAATTTAATATTAAATCATCATCTATATTTACAACCATATCTATGTTATGACCTCTAATTACAGGTTCAATTAGATGTAAAAATTTATCAATATTATCTTTTAAATTAAAGATCTCTTTGTTAGTATCACCTTTTATAAAGTTTTTAAAATCATCAATAGTTTTAGATAAGTATTGTGCATTATCATTAATAGTGTTACATGTTTTAATAAATATATCATCTTCAAGCAGTCCATACTCTTTTTGAAGCATCATACCAGTAACACCTGTCGATATTACAGACAAAGGTTGCCTCCATTGATGTGCAATATTACCTATCATCTCTCCCATACTTGCATGTTTTGATTGCTCCATCAATTGTTTGTTTTTAGCTTTTATCTCTGTAATATCTACAAAAGTTAAAACTATAAAATCATCTTTTAGATCTTTTATATTTGCTTTTGTTGCCTTAAGAACAAAATATTTTTCCTCTTTACCTTTCATCATTGCAACTTTCATCTCATGATTTGGCTGTTTTAATACTTCAGTAATCCAATCTTTTTTATCATATAAGTATGACTTATCTCCATCTTTTGGTTTAACAAAAAAATCACACACACAGTCATTCTCTTTTTTAAACTCTTTCAATGTTTTGTATTTAGCAAAAAATTCAAAAAACTTTTTATTTACCTCTTCTGCTTTATTATTATATGTTAAGATTATTATATATGGTTGAGAAGATAAAATTGCATCTATTTTATCTTTTTCCATTTTTGTATTGTGTAACATTGTGTTTAATATTGAATTATACTTATTGCTAAATATATAATAACCAATTACAAAAATAAGTATAATTGAAAGTATCATAAAAGAAAGAATATTATCTTTAGTGTTATTTACATCATTCATATTAAAACTATCAAATTTTTTGACTAACACCATATATCCCATATCATCTCCATGAATATCTGGTATTCTATATAACATAACAAAATAATTTCTCATTGTATCAATTATAAAGTTAGTTTCCATTGTTATATATTTTTCTAATTCTTCACTTGATAATTGTAACAAAGTTTTATCTGCATTAAAATTTGCAATATAATAATCACCTATAAATAACTTAGTCAATGGTTGTGTAAGTTGATTTTTATATTTTTTATCTGCTACTATTAAGGGTTCTATACCATTAGAAGATAATTTTTTAGCAATAGAATTAAAATGGGTAATTACTTCAATGATACCTAAAAACTGTTCATTTTTAAAAATAGGAACCATAATTTTAAAAGTCATATCAAACCTACCAACACTTATCGTTGACTTAATAGTTTGATTTTTTAACATATCTACTATATCCATTCTCGCTTTATAAATAGCATCTGCTCTTTTATCTGTCCAACTTCTATAAAATGCAAAACCTTTTTTATCAATTATTTGAAACCAAACATTTTTAAATCTTGTTTTATCTTTTAATTGTTTTGATAACTTTTTTAAATCTATATTTTTATGATTATTATTTATCAATGATTCTATTATAGAGTTATCAACAGACAATGTTAAAGCTATAGAGAGAGTTGAATCTTTCTTGTTTTTTATAAGTAAATCTATATTTTTATGCACATCAGTAACTGTTTTATTGTAGATACTATTTTTTATCTCAATAACTTTTTTATCTAAAATAAAATTTGAAATTACAAATATTGAGATAGAGAAAAGCAGTACAACAAATATCACTGTATATTTAAATTTTTTATCCATAATTTATTATACTAAAAAATACTAAAAAACAACTCAAAATTCCAATACAAATCCTCTATCAAACTTTTCATAATCTTTGTAAAACTCTAAATCTTTATATTTTATATTTTCTCTAATAAATTGTTCAAGAGGTTTTTTTTGATCATACCCCATCTCACAAAGTAGATAATCTACATTTAACTCTTTAGTTTTATAAATTATATCTTTTAAAAGTTCATCACCAACATCTCCACCAAACAAAGCGTTTGATGGTTCATATTTAACATTTTTTGGTAATTTATAATCTGATGCTATATATGGTGGATTTGATATAACCATAGTATATTCTTCATCTTCTATATTTTCAAATATATTACTCTTTAGAAAAGTTATTTTATCTTCAACTTTATGTTTGATAGCATTTGATTTTGCTAACTCTAAAGCCTTTTCATTTATATCAACAGCTATTATAGTTATATCATTTATCAGAAGTGCTAACATAACTGATATTATTCCACTACCTGTTCCTATCTCTATAACTTTTGGGTTTTTTATATTTTTTAATATTGCTTCTGCTTTTTCAACCAATATTTCTGTTTGTGGTCTTGGTATTAAAACACCATCTTGTACATTGAACACTTCACCATAAAAACTAGCTCTTTTCGTAATATACTCCAATGGATAATCTGTAGCTCTTTTTTGTACAAGCTTTTTTAGTTCAACTTCACAACTACACTCTTTCTCATAGTTTAGATGTAACCAAATAGTATTTTGATCCACAAGATAAAGTATAAGTATCTCCACCTCTTTTTGTGGTATATGCGTAACCTCTCTTAAAAGTGGTGCATATTCTTTTATAATTTGTTTATAGGTCATTGTTCGTTAGACAACTCTCTTTTAATGCTTCATCATTTTTAGCCATCTGCCCTATTCCAGCACCAATATATCCAAGCTCTTTTAATCTTTCAACTAATGGTGGATGTGAATAGAAAAAGAATATATACAGTGGATGAGACAATGGAAATGATTTATTTTCATTTGCAAGTTTAAGTAGTGCATTTACTAGATCTTCTTTTGTAGATAGATTGCTTCCAAACTCATCGGCTGCATATTCATTGTGTCTACTCATTGCTGAAATTAATGGCATTAAGAAAAATGATAATATAGGTGAAAACATCATAAATACAAGTATAATTGCATATGGTTCATTATTTAGATGTAACTGTAAAAATAACTCATCAGGTAAGTTTCCAAAAAAAGCAAAAAATATAAACATAACAACACCCATGATACCAATATTTTTAAGTATATCTCCATTTTTAAAGTGCCCTAGTTCGTGTCCTAAAACTGCTAATAGTTCATTGTGTGAAAGTTTTTCTACAAGAGTATCAAATAGTACAACTCTTTTTGTACTTCCAAGTCCTCCAAAATAAGCATTTAACCTATTATCTCTTTTACTTGCATCTACAGAAAATACACCAGAACTTTTAAATCCAACCTCTTCAAGAAGTTTATTTATCTTTACCTCTAACTCTTTATCTTCAAGTGGACTAAACTTATCAAACATCTTATCTCTTATAACAGGATATAGCATATTAATTAAAATAATAACAGCAAAGATAAATACAAACCCCCAAATCCACCAATTAGGAAAACTCTCTATTATATATGTAAGCGTAGCAATAACTGCACTTCCAAATATTAAAAATAAAGCACCACTTTTAATAGTATCTTTAATATATAATGATGGAGTCATATTTGAAAAACCATATTTTTTATCAAGTTTAAAAGTACTATATAGTTCAAATGGCAATGCCAAAATCCAATTTATGATGATAAAAGCATCTATAAATATAACAGCTTTTAGCCATCCTTCATATCCTGATGTTGCATTATCAAGTGCAACTAAACCAAAATTTATCCACATAAAAAACAGAACAAAGTCATAAAAAGTACTTGCCATACTTATTTTTTGTGATTCTACACTGTAGTTTCCAGCTATTGTAAACTTTGCAGGTGTTAATATAACTGCATCTTGTTTTTTTGCTTTTTGTACATAATCTACTTGCATAAATGTTGTATATATATTTATTAAAAAATATATACAATATGCACCTATTGCTATCTCTAACATATTTATCTCCTTGAGATTATTTAATTTTTATTGTTTATATCAAAATTTTACTTTAGTAGGTATGAACTTAAAAGACTACTAATTTATTGACTTTTTTATTTTATTTTTATATACTACTTATGAACGATGAAATTAGTCATCCTTTCTTGATAAAAGGGTACATGTGAAGCTAAAGGAGTAATTAACCTTTAGCTTTTTTTTTGTGTATCCAAAGTCAAGAAAGAGGAGGATAAATTGACAAATTTCATCGTAATTATAGTTTTGTTATCTTTATTGATAACCAAACTGTATTAAGACTTTTGGCTAGTTGGTCTTAAACTAACTAGCTCCTCCTGACATTAATGACACTCTAAGATAGTTCTATCTGGACTTACTAAATAATCATACCCATTATA